>JAFDUB010000063.1 GCA_019594025.1 Thermoplasmata archaeon | reverse complement strand
GATAGAGATAGACGGTGATTTCGACGACTGGATCGGTGTTAGAGCATACTACGAGCCCCCGATCACCGTTTTCGACGAACCCAGTCTAGATCTAGAGGAGTATAGACTGCAAATGGAAAGAGGTTTTTTGTACTTGTACGCCAACGTGAACGGTACGCTTTTTGAAAGCGATGGGGACGTATATTCTATCCGTGCTTTCGTCGAGGTGGATGAGAACGTGGGCTACGATGTTGGTCCCTTACGAGCGGAGTACATGATCGAGATGTACGGATGGGAGGGAGAGATGAAGGGCACCGGTTTCTACGACTTCAACCACAGTCGCTCGTCGGACGATTGGAACGGTTTCCAACGCAGGGGCGGTGTCCAGGTGGCTTACGAAGACGACCGATTGGAAGCCCGGGTATGGATAGGTGGCTATGAAGAAAGCATGCCTAAGGTGGCCTTCCATACTCAGCTCGGTTCCTACTCACATGTAACGAGGGGAGCGGTGATACCCGGACAGGATGCTTTGGTTCTTAGTTCTCGTAAAGTGGGCAGTCTCGTAGTTGCCCCTGGAGAGGAAGTGCAAATGATAGAGATAGATGCCTTGTCGCTATCGGGTACCACGACCCTTGAATATATAACACTGGAGTACAACGACTTTTCTCAGGAACTTATCGATATGGTGAGGATATATGATGGGCAGGAGGAAATATTGGGTGAGGGCGGGGTTGGTGACAACATAGAGTTGAATACCCAGGTAGGCGAGGAGCTCACAACCTTCGTTGTTAATACGATCATATCTTCAGAGGCATATACATACGACGTAGTTGGTCTTAAACTGGCGGAAGCGGGTGTGTCCGAGGGTAAGGAGACCATACGACGTACAAACTTAGATAACGTGTACGTGGGAGAGATACCTGATGTACCGAGTGTAAACGCCGCCTTCGCCGACTGGACCGTACATCCGCTGTGGAGCGACCCTATGGACGACCTTACACCTATAGGTACCTGGAATCCAAACATAGACATACGCAGGTACTCCATGGTCGAAGGAGCTGCACACACCTCATTCATGGTATCGGTGGAAGGAAACATGCTCGGTGGTGCCGATGTACCCTACCAGCGCGGAAGGCCTCCCGAGCTAAGAGACAGCGACGGAGACGGCATCCCGGATATTTACGACCCCTTCCCCAACGATTTCACCAACGACGGTACTCCCGACCACCTTATGGTAACCGAGGACGGCTTGCCGGACGTCGACGGAGACGGAGTGGCAGACTACCCCTACGGCCCCGACATGTGGTTGAACACCACCATCCCCGCACACCCTCGGATACCTCGGCGATATTGGGGTAGAGAGGTAAGCAGATACATAGGCCCTGTCACCGTACCGGTACGTACGGGAGAGGACAGCATGAGAATATTTATCGACGAGGACGGAGACAGTGAAACGGGATTCACCGCACCCTGGTTGAACAACCTGGGGGCGGAGTACATGATCTCGGTGAGCGGTAGGAACATGGAGGTACAGACTGCAAACTACAGCAGATACGTAGGCAGCGGTAGCGATTGGAGGTGGGAGCATCTAGGTGAAGTCGAAGTAGCGTTGAACCATACGTCCCTTGAAACCGCCGTTGATATAGAGTTGGAAGCGGAAGCGAGAGTATCGTTCATCAGCAGCGATTGGTCCGAGGCTATGGATGTCGTATCGCCAATAGAGGCTCAAAGTGTGAGGCACATAGAGAACCGTTTTAACCACTTCAAAGAAGAAAACTACTCCTCCGGTCTTCAAGGAGCAGTCCTTGAAAACGAAGGTCCCACGTCCACTGAGACACAAAAACTTTACCTTCGAGAAGGTGATTCACTCCTGGCTGAAAAAGGTGAAGATGAACAAGTCGTGGTGTTGGACAACAAAGGACCGTTAGAACATACTTGGGAATCTGAATCCTTCGCAGGTGATTTTTCCATCACATCAAACATTGGAATTCACCTTTACTTGAACCCGGATCCTACCGGCCCACACGCTCCGGGCATAAATATTACTTTAAGTACTGTAAACGGGGACATAGGATATGGGGAGCTCGAACGGGTTTCGGATGAAGGATGGTACTTAATACCTGTAGAGCCGATAGTAGATCATGTACCCGCAGGTGATACTCTATCTTTAACAACAGAGATCTTGGGGGAAGACGGTAAACTACTGCTGTCAATACGATACAACAGCGAGGAATACGATTCTAGGGCACACATACCGACAGACACTACAATAGATATAGATGAAATTGAGGTTTACGATGAAGAGGGGAACAAGAGAAGAGACTTTGACAACGGAGAAACGGTTGAGGTTAGAGCAAATATAACCCACCCTCTCAGCGCCGAACTAATCACTGATGTTACAATGGATATACTCGATCCAGACGGTGAATTATTTATGGAAAACGTCGTGATGGATCTTATGGAATATGGAGATAATGATTCACCATTTTTATCCACGTATCACACTTCGTTTATTGTACCCGAGGAGGCAAAACGCGGTAAATACGATATAGAAATAACTGCGGTGGACGTTCGAGATATATCCGACTTGGATACAAGTTACTTTTTATTACCAAAGGAGTACGATGTTTTCGTTTACCCAGACAATTACAGGACCGTTGAGGCGGATACAAGCGTGGAATATGATGTAAACGTGGAAAATATAGGAAATATGGACGATACCTATGAATTGACCGTTAGCGAATCAACCAGTAGGTGGGAAACCGGATTATATCATGACGGTGAACTTATCGCCCTTGATGAAGATGGCAGCGGAAGCTGGGACTGGATCGACCCAGGTTGGGACTCTACCGGTAGTGGTAATCCCGATGTTTCTTTGAACCCTTTGGAAATCTCGGATTTCAGCGTTGTTAAATTCGTTCCACCGGAAGTAGAAGGAGTTAGAGACGAAACCACCCTGTACGCCACATCTATAACCGAGGAAGGTGTGGAAGACGGAGCTACGTTAACAACGAGAGTCCCTGCACCTACCCTTATGCGTACTTTGTATCTACATGCGGATTATACCCTGGACAACCAAATTGGCACCAGTACGGCAGAAGACTCCTTCCAAGGAGATCTAACTTGGTACCAATCACCGGAGTTAGCCGGAGACTTTACAGTTCTCGGTAGTAGTGTATACCTCTATATAGAACCACAAGAACACGGATGGAGACGACCAGACGTTACCGTTAATCTTCTCGATTCCGGAGAAAGGGTAGGTGCGCATACGATAAACTCCCTTGAAGACGAAGGTTGGTACGAATTCCCCCTAAGTATTGAATGGACCTTTTCCGAAGGAAACCGCCTGGAATTGACTGTAAGTGTATCTGTTCATGACATAACGTTGTACTACGATTCGGAGGAGTTCGACTCACGTATCGAGATGTACACCGATACCTATGTGAACGTGGAGGATGTAAGGACTTACAAAGAGGGAGAGGAGGCGGACTCATTTTATGCAAACGATACCGTCACCGTTAGAGCGGACGTTTCCGATCCCTATGGTGTCCAGAATATTGAAGGCGCCATAATGAACATATACTCCCCCGACGGAGAACTCATCGCAGATGCTATCGAGATGTACCCCGTGGATAACGGATACTTTTCGGAAGGTATTATCACTTATGAAGGGGAATATGATCTAGACGAGGAGGCCGAGGTCGGCGAATACGCTGCGGAGGTGATCGCCATGGACACTGAAGAAGCCACCTCCGAAGACGACACTCTATTCCAAATTCCCGCAGGTGTAGAAGTGGAGCCCGACCATGAAGGGGAAGGGCACGCAGGTACCGAGGTACTTTACGATCACTCAATAACCAATACCGGTAGGGGAAACGACAGATTCGAGTTAAGCGTATCTTCCTCACTTGGATATAACATAACTCTTTACGACGAGCATGGAAACGTTATAGCTATCGACTACGGTGGAGATGGAAATTGGGATTACATTGACCCGGAATGGGACTCCACAGGGAGTGGAAACCCAGATACAGGAAAACTGAAGATGGGTGAATCCATTAATATAACTGTGGGAGTCGAGATCCCAGAAAACGCCGAATCTGGAATTGAGGATGTTACGGTGCTCACCGCCACCTCAACAAGAGACACATCCGTGTCAGATTCCGCAACTGACACAACCACCATACCCGAGTTTTCTGAAACTATACTACCCGTGATTTCGGTTATCGGTACATTCGTTGGTTTCTTTGCCTACCGCCGTAAAAAGGAAAAAAACAAAAAACTCGAAGAAAAGAATAAAAATATAAAATCTCAGAAAAAAATTAAAGTATCCACAAAAAGTACAAATACTTCAACAAAGCATAGTTCTAAAAATGATGGGGGAACTCTAACATGAGCGAGGAGCAAAAATTACTTTGCCCCATCTGTGGAAAATTAAACGAAGCAGGTATGGATGAGTGTACGGTATGCGGTTCCATTTTGACCCAGATGAATAAAGATGACCTCACCATACTAAACGCCCTGAAACAAATCTCAGGGGTCGGTAAATCGAGGGCAAAAAAAATTGTAAGATCCGGTATCGACGATATCGAAAAACTTGAAGAGGCAGATATAGAGAGTTTTCTTTCCGTAGAGGGTATAGGTAAAAGTACGGCAGAAGATATAATTTCCACCCTCGAACAGTCCAAAAAACAAGACGGGAGCATATATCTTTGCGGAGAATGTGGTGCCTTCGTCAGTGCGGATTCCAACACCTGTCCCAATTGTGGGATGATCATGGAGGAGAACGAAACCGAAGAAGAAACATCCGATTTAACTACGGCGGAAGAAAGTTTACCGGAGGATGAGGGGGCACTGTATTTATGCAGTAACTGCGGGTCGTTTATATCCGGGGAATCCGACGAGTGTATCTACTGCGGGTATGTTTTGGATAAAGACGATGAAATTGATGAAAGAGAACATCCCGTCGTAGATGAGAGTGAAGATGGATTGTTCTTGTGCACTAACTGCGGTTCATTCGTAAGCTCAGCCGCTGAAAAATGTTCCTCCTGTGGGTTTTTCTTCGACGAGGAGTTGGAGGAAGAGGTAGCCGAACAACCAGATATCGAAGAGTTGGAGGAAGAGGTAACTGAAATTCCTGAAGTTGATGAGCAATTAGGCCTTGATGAGTATCCTGGATTGATTGAAGATAAGTTGGAAATTGATTCTTTCACTGAAGATGAAGACGACATGATGTGGTACGATGAAGAGGAAATATACGTAGATGAATCGGATCTAGAAGAACTCGATAGGGAAATCGAGATGGCTTTAGAGAAGGAATATGGTATTTCTGCAAAAACAATTCAGGCCCTTTCTTTAGGCAGCAATATAAAGATGTGTGGTAACTGCGGAGGAATAACCGAGAAAGAAGTCAATACGTGTTCGGTATGCGGTTATTCGTTCTCTGAAGATGAGGTCATCGTCGAAAAGGAAGATAAATGGGATGTGGGGGAATCCAGTGAAGCTCTAACAAAGGCCTTTGGTTTATCTTCTGTTCCCGCGGATGAAAAAAGCATGAAGGATGAAGGTGATAAAGAGTTAGACCTATGTGGTGTTTGCGGTGCATTTAAAACCCAGGATTCAGAACGTTGTCCAATCTGCGGAAGCCTTACTTCAGAAGCACCCCAAGTTCATCTGGAGGATATACCCGAGGAAAAGAAGCTTGAGGATGATAAAAGTAAAATGCTTTTCATATGCGATGCATGCGGCTCCTTTGTAGATAAAAACCAGGAACGATGTTCTCTTTGCGGCAGTAATCTTGAATATGCTAGGCGTTCTTTAGCGGAAGAGAAACTCAAAGCAGAAGATACCTCTCAAGACCATTCAAAGATACTGGATGAACTATTCAGTCGTAGAGAAGAAGGAGCCGAATTACATGAAAGGGCGGAAATCGCTACCTGCGGCAACTGTGGAGCTCTTATATCATCTAAATCCAGCGAATGTTACATCTGTTCGGTTTCGGTTGACGAAGCCGAGCCCGCTGAAGATCTTTCCATAGAATCAGAACCCGTCCGGCCACTAGAAGATTTAGCATCTTCGGAGGAAGACCTTGAAGAGGCTGTGAAGGAGCAGGAAACCGAGTACCTGGATATGGAAGAAGACATTTTAGAGGACCTGTCCGAGAGTGAGTTGGAAGAGATATCTAAGGAATTGGAAATTGTGGAGGGGGAAAGAGGTGCAGAAATCACCGATTTAGAATCCGAAATCACGGATGAAGGATTAATTGAACTTTTAAAGGATGTAGAAAAGGTAACTTTAGAAGATACTCCAGACATTTCCTCGAGTGACGCTCAAGAATTTGAAAAATATCCGATAGAAGACTATGACTCCGAAACAGAAGACGATTTCGATGCTGACTCGATATTAAAGGAGATAGGCCAAGATGTTAAGGATAAAGTTGACGAACAATCATCTGTAGGAGAAGATGAGGAGTGGGAGAAATGCCCGTCCTGTAACGCCTTTATAAGCGTGGAAAGTCATGAATGTGGTGTTTGTGGATATACACAATACACGGACACTGTAGATCCTTCTATTACTGAAGAGGATACCACATGGCTCGAGGGTTTATTGGAAGAAGATACCGGCGAGGAAAGGGTTATGGAAGATAGGGATTCCATAACACAACCAGGAGGTTTATTCAACAACTTCGTATCCCGGGTATCGGAGTTCGAAGTACCTTTATCAAGTTTATCATTATTTGCCTTCGGCGGCGTATATTTATATTCATACGGGAGCGAAGGAGGTGTCTCAATCTCACTGGGAATCGCCCTTTTGGTCACCCTCGGTATCTTTTTAGGTTTAGGTGTAATTACCATACTTAATTGGAAGGAGGTAATATTTGATAACCCAGCTTATAAACTGTACGGCTACATATTCGGATTAGCTTTAGCAAGTATAGTACCGATTAATCATTACATTCTAAGGATAGGTTTACCTACCGTAGTTTATGCCGGACTTATTTCGGTTTCCTTAGGTATCATATGGATTCTCGATTCACAGATGAGTGATGAAGTAAGACAATACATGATGTGGTTTACAGGTATCACGATGTTATTCATCGTCTCCGCACTAGCGGTTCACTACCGAGCACTATCTCTTAACGAAATGGGATATCCTACAGTGATGTCATTGGGATTCGGATCTCTGCTGGTCATCGGAAGTACTGTTACATGGTACAAAACCGCTTATTCGGAGGAAGATGTGTACAGGAACATCGAAGTAGGTCATCGTCATCTTATATCAGGTGATTACGAAGACGCCTTAGTAGCCTATGAAAGGGCTATTCAAAAAGGTAGTAAGAGTGCGGAATCTCTGCAAAAGAGTGAAACTGACATCGAGTATCCTATTTACAGCAAAGGTCTTGCCCTCTGTAGTATGGGTGAATACGAAGAGGCTGTCGACACCTTTAAGAAGGTATTAGAAGTCACTCCGAACAGTCTTTCAACATGGAACAATCTGGGAACGGCATACAGCAGAATGGGAAAACAGGATATTGCAATAAAGTGCCTCAGGCGTGCCCTCGAGATAGACTCGGATTATGAAGTATCGTGGAACAACCTCGGGAATGCGCTTTTTAGAAAAGAACAGTATTCGAAGGCGTTGGATTGTTACGACAGAGCTTTGGGTCTAAACAAGTCCTACAGAGACGCTACCGTGAACAAGACCCAATGTTTGATCAAACTCGGTTCGGGAAGATAGTAGGTACCAGCGGTATATTTAGTTTCACATGGAGGCATTACATCCTATACATACTAGGTTTCCATTTGGGAATAGGAGCGTTTAGAGAAGCGGATATTCCAAGACCGAGAACCATCCGTGTATCCACGGGATCTATTACACCATCGTCCCATATCCTAGCTGTGCTGTAGTAGGGATTCCCTTCTTCTTCATACTTCTCAATTATGGGCTTGGTAATCTCTTTTTTCTCCTCCTCGGAGAGTTCTTTACCCTTTCGCCAGAGTTGATCTCGCTTAACCGTTAACAGTACACTTGCAGCTTGTTCACCACCCATTACGGAAATCCTGGCGTTAGGCCACATCCACAACTGCCTGGGATTGTAAGCTCTACCACACATACCATAGTTACCCGCGCCGAATGAACCTCCAATCATCACGGTGAATTTTGGTACTTGAGCATTGGTCACAGCGGTGACCATCTTCGCACCGTTCTTAGCTATACCTCCTGCTTCGTATTTTTTGCCCACCATGAATCCGGTAATATTTTGCAGAAATACCAACGGAGTACCCCGCTGACAGCAGAGCTCAATAAAATGAGTGCCTTTGAGAGCGGATTCCGAGAAAAGCACGCCGTTATTGGCTAGTATTCCCACGGGATAACCCATTATTCTAGCGAAGCCACAGACCAATGTGGGACCGTAAAGCTCTTTGAACTCCTGGAATTTCGACCCGTCCACGATTCTAGCGATAACCTCCCGCACCTCAAATGTTCTCCTCGGGTCGTCTGGAATTATACCGTATATCTCTTTAGGATCATAAAGAGGCTCCTCCGGTTTTTTTACATCCAAATGAGCCTTCTCAGACCGGTTCAGGTTTTCAACAATATTACGAGTTATCTGGATTGCGTCGTGGTCGTCTACTGCGTAGTGGTCCGCAACTCCACTCTCCCTACAATGTATATCTGCACCACCTAACTCCTCAGCGGTTACCTCCTCACCTGTAGCCGCTTTAACCAAGGGCGGTCCTCCTAAGAAAATAGTACCCGTCCCCTTCACTATTACCGCCTCGTCGGACATGGCAGGAACATAGGCTCCGCCGGCAGTACACATGCCCATTACCACGGCTATCTGTGGGATACCTTTGGAAGACATTCTAGCCTGGTTAAAGAATATTCTCCCGAAGTGCTCCCTGTCAGGAAACACCTCGTCCTGCATGGGGAGGAACGCACCACCTGAATCAACCAAGTATATACAGGGGAGGTTATTTTTCAAGGCGATCATTTGTGCACGTAAATGCTTTTTCACCGTCATAGGATAGTAGGTACCACCTTTCACCGTAGCATCGTTCGCCACCACGACCACTTCTCTTCCGTGAACTATACCTATACCTGTTACGATACCGGCCGCGGGTGCGTTATCTTTATAAAGACCATAAGCGGCTAGGGTGTTGAACTCCATAAATGGAGTTTCTGGGTCGAGCAATTCCTCGATTCTTTCCCTCGCCAACAACTTACCCCTTGATTCATGCAGCTCAATGCGCTCTTCGCCTCCCCCCTTTATAGCCCATGATATATGCTCTTTAAGATCTTTTACCAACCTCTCATATCTTGCGTAATTTTTTTTGTATTCTTCACTTGATGTATCGATTTTACTCTCTATGACTTCCATATTTATTCCTCCTTGGACATTTCCAATGTCTTTTCTCCTATCTCTACCTGAGCTCCCTCAGTAAAGTTTACCTTTGTAATCTCCCCGTCCCAGGGAGCTTTGATAAGATATTCCATCTTCATCGCTTCGATGACCATCAGAACATCGCCTGTCTTCACTTCGTCTCCCTCATCAACGTTGACTTTGACCACCTTACCGGAGATAGGCGACTTGAATTCACTTTCTTTAACACCTTGGTCCCCCTTACCGCTGAACTTTCTTCCGGTAAGCTCGATGGGTGTTACTTCATAGACTTCACCGTTAAAGAAGATGTATTTGTTTTCGTCTTTTTCGGAAACCACACACTTGATTTTCCTACCACCGAGGTCGATCTGCAAATAGCCCTTCTCAATCTCATTGGCATTAACAGTGTACATGTCTCCTTCGTAGGTGATATAGTATTGATCACCTTCACTCTCCACCTCTACTCGATATATGTTTCCATTATGTTCGTATTTTAGAAACAAATCAAACACCTATCCTCCATTTACCAGCGGATTTCCAGGGAGAGTGAGGGTCGGGTTCCTTATACTTTACCACCTCTTCTCTCTCGGGGTGCATGGAATCGTAAACAGCCAACGCAATTAAAGCTTCGTAAGGTAATTCTTCTTTAACGTTGGTCCAGTTTTTGAAATACCGGTTGATAAATAGGGTTGTTATATTACCGGTTCTGAAGACTTCATGGTCCATTATCTCTTTGAGGAAAGCTATGTTAGTAGTTACACCAAGTACTATGTACTGTGAAAGTGCCCATCTCATTTTGTCTATGCATTCCTCCCTATTTTCACCTTTAACTATCAACTTTCCCAGCATT
>JAFDUB010000039.1 GCA_019594025.1 Thermoplasmata archaeon | reverse complement strand
GTCGATCGTTTTCTCATGAGACTCGAGGTCGGATATCCATCAAAGAAAGAGGAAGTTGAGATACTCAGCCGTAGGAAAAAGAGACGAACGGACGAGGTATTCACCAATAAAGTGATCGATGCGGAGGGGCTGATCGCCATGCAAAATGCTGTTGAAGACGTTCATCTAGACGAAGATATCAAAAAATATATCGTTCAAATCGTGCATCTTACCAGAGAACACAGTCAGGTAGAAGTAGGGTCGAGTCCGAGGGGCAGCCTTGCACTGATGAAATTAGCTATGGCAAATGCCGCACTTAGAGGACGTGATTACGTAGTCCCGGACGATGTGAAGTTCATCGCCAAAGAAGCTCTAGCCCATCGATTGGTGTTGAAACCGGGCCCGGCTATCAAAGGTGTGAAGACACAAAGTATCGTAGCGGAAATTCTAAGAGAAGTGCCTGTACCCAAAGTAAGCAGAAGGTAATAAAGGTAAATTTATGGCTGTGGAGAATGAACGACAGCGATACATCGGCTTTGTGATCGAAGGGGGGAAAACAAGCCGTCCCAACATGATTTCCTGTTTACGTAAGTCCATTAACCCCGATGAGTATCATGAGATAAGGCCGTGGTTAACTATATTCGATGGTGAAAAGGGTATTATCCGCTGTAGGCAGGAAGGTAAAGAGCGATTAATAGATATATTAAATTCTTTGAAAGTCGAAGGTGGGAACGTAAAAACGTTGATAACAAGCGGTACGATTAAAAAAGTAAAACAAAGGTTGTTCGATAATGTGTGATATCGATGTATTGATAATAGACGGGTACGTGGATGAACCCGCTCTGCTTGGCGTACCGCCCTATATTTCTCCCGGGCCAAGGACACTAGCAGGTACTGCTGAAGAACTCGGCTTTAAATGGAAATACACGACTATCGACGAGGTCAGAAAGAAGGGTATACCCCAATCAAAGATAGTGCTGGTTTACGGAGGAGTAACCGTTCCGGGTAATTATTTGAGCGGGAGACCAATGAGTTTGAAGGAAGCGAACCAACTTTCGGATTTGCCGGCAGAAACCTACATCGGAGGACCGGTGGCACGGTATGGAGCTGTGGAGGGTTTTGATCACATCGTCGGCAGGGACCTGAGTGCCTACTTCTATGAAGCTGTAAAAGGTAGTCCCGAAGATAGGTGGGCCACCTTAGAAGAACGTAACCGCTGGTTGAGGTTAGGGGTTTCTGTGGTAAAAGAACACCCTTGGTTCAATCGCCCATTGATAGCTGAGATTGAAACTTACAGGGGATGTGTTAGATATTTTACCGGTGGATGTAGTTTCTGCAGTGAACCCGAGTACGGCAGGCCTTTGTTTCGTTCCGTCGAATCCATCATTGACGAGATAGAGGGGCTTTATTTAGAGGGGGTTAGAAACTTTAGATTGGGGGGTCAATCGTGTATCGTGAGTTACGGTGCTGAAGGGGTGGGAAAAACCGAAGTACCGGTTCCATCTCCGAAAAAAATACAAGATTTATTCGAGGGGATCTGGGGTAAATGTCCTAACATAGAGGTTCTACATGTAGATAACGCCAACCCCGCCGTTATTGCTGAACATGAAACGAAATCCGAGATTATTTTAGAGCTGCTGGTAAAGTTCACCACATCGGGAAACGTACTGGCACTTGGTATGGAATCCGCTGACCATGTGGTCATCGATAAAAACAATTTGAACGCTTCTCCCGCCCAAGTCCGTAAGGCTATCGAGCTTATAAATCGGTTCGGAAAAAATAGAGGTGCTAACGGGATGCCAAAATTGTTACCCGGATTGAATTTTATAGCAGGATTGCCGGGGGATAGAGCGGACACCTTTGAGATGAATTATGCTTTTTTACAGGATGTATTGAACGACGGATTATTGGTAAGAAGGATCAACATACGGCAATTGTTGGTGGATGGAAAAGAGCGAAAGGCCAAGAATGTGAGTGAGTTCATAAAATTCAAAAAAAAGGTGAGAGAGAACATCGATAGGCCTATGTTAGAGAGGATGCTTCCCATCGGTACTATTCTCAAAAACGTGTACACCGAAATGAAAAAGGGAAATACAACCTTCGGCCGGCAGGTTGGCACTTATCCCATACTTGTAGGGATTAAATACCCTCTTGAGCTTAACAGATTCTACAACATCGTGGTTACCGAGTATGGATATAGAAGTATAACCGGAGTAAAACATCCTTTTATTCTTCAGGAAGCAAGCTTCAAGGAGTTAGAAGCCGTTCCGGGTATAGGTAGTAAAAGGGCCGCAGCGATATTCAGAAAACCGCCAAGGGACCTAAATGAACTGAAAGAGCTAATCGATGACCCGGAAACGGTAGAAAAAATAAAGAAGGTAGTTTCGTTCCAGAAAAGACCGTCAGAGGGGTGTTAGCTCTTCTTTATATCTCTTGGAAAGGGACCGATATATTTCTTTGTAATGTACCCATTTTTCCTTAAAATCCTCATCAATTGTTCCCTTCGACTTAGCGGGGATACCTACACATACTGTCTCCTCAGGAACATGAGTACCGTTGGTGACAACAGCCCCCTCGGCAACCACCGCCCAGGGACCGATGATCGAATGGTCGCTAACTATGGAACCCATACCGATAATGGCCCAATCTTCTATTTGTCCCCCATGGATGATAGCCCCGTGGCCTATAGTAACCCAGTCTCCGATTGACGTAGTTTCATTTGGCCTAGCGTGTAGAACACAATTTTCCTGCACATTGCTGCAGTCTCCGATGATTATGGTGCCGTAATCACCTTTTATGCGTGCTCCAGGGCCGATATAGCATTCTTTACCGATGGTAACATCACCGATTATATCGGCAGCTGAACTTACGTACGACGTTTCGTCTATCTTAGGTTTTCTTCCTTCGAAAGCATATATTCCCATGGACCAGAGGAAGGAAAAGGAAGTATATAAGTGATGTGAAAAGCTTATTGCGGAGTATATATTTAGTGAACACAATATGAAGTACGTTCTTGACACCTCGGTGATACTATCCGGAAAAGACATTTCCATGTTAGACGAGATGTACATACCACCCTCGGTGATGGACGAGATAAAGAAAGGAGGTAGATGGTATAACAAACTGCAGCGATTGCTGGCTGCCGGTTTAAAGGTGGTAACCCCTCCTGGACCGTATATAGAGGAGGTAAAAGAATACGGAAAACGTACCGGTGATCACTTGCGGTTGTCCAGTACAGATATAGAGATACTAGCCCTCGCACTTCATCTTGACGCCACGGTGGTCACCGACGACTACTCTATTCAAAATCTAGCTAAAGCATTAGGGGTGGAGTTCAGGGGATTGGCGTTGACCGAAATAAAGAAGGAATACAAATGGAGTTACAGGTGCGTCAAATGCAGACGCTGGTACAAGGAACCAGTAGAGGATTGCAGAATCTGCGGAGGGGAGGTTAAAACCATTAGATTGACCCGAGAGTGATCTCAAATTATAGCGGAAGACAAAACCTTTTTGTAATTCGGTTTTGTCATCCACTGCTATTCATATGACACAAAAACATTCATTGAAAGTTGTGTCTTTGACTATATATTGGAACTCGTAACTTTTTGAACTAGTTTACGAGTTCCACCGCTAGTCAATGACCCTAAATAAATTCAAAGAGTGGAGTCATTGACTATATAATCCAATCTGCTCGTTTTAAAATGCTTGGGGGGAGGGCCTCTTCGCCGGATGTGAAATCTTTTACGTTTTTACGTATAGATTCCATGTGTGCTTTGCGCCTCTTTTCGTTAAGCGGTTTTTCACCCTGCAGTTTGTAACCACCTTCGTTGAATCCCTCTGGAAAGTACCAATCTTTGAACCAGGTGAACCCATGTTTGAGCATGAGAAATCCAATTCTACTTAATGGTGGTGGAACACCTTCATTTAATTCCCTTTGGGTTTCTTCGTCCTCTGAGTATTCGACGAATGATCTACCGCCGGGGGGTAACTCTTCCGAGCATGATTTAATTAAAAATTCTTCCAATCCTGACCCAAAAAAGTATTCTTTATTCCGATGCGGTTCAATTCCGAATAATTCTATCCAGGGATAGTAATATGGAAGCTCTCCTTCGTATATACCGAGGTACATGAGAAAATCGTTTTGCGAGTACAGTTTAGCGTAAGTGTGTCCCTTGATACGCCCGGGAACTTCTTCTTTGAAAACAAGGCCCTTATCTTTCAGTCTTCTCTTTAGCATCTCTTTCTTCATTTTACCCCTAAATAATAAAGTCGGTTGTGACCGTCGTGTTCGGGATAATACACACGTTTTTCATTTATGATATTGAAATATTTTTCAAGGATTTCGTGGACCTGTTCGTCGGTGAGGTTCCATAAATAAAGACCGTCCTCAAGAAAAAAGTCCTCTGATATCTCTTCGGCACCACTTTCTTTGTACTCCTCGGGGTCGTTGTAGTCGTTTAACTTGACCAGCAGTTTACCTCCGGGTTTCAGGATACGCGAGAAGTGCTCCAGTAGTTTATGAGAATCCTCTGGTAGAACATTATCCACGATATTGAAGAGGACTCCGCCGTGGAAATCGCTATCTGGGATATCTTTCAAACTATCTATGCTTCCCCTCTGAAATGTGTAGGGTATTTTACATTGGTCCGCATACTTTTCACACACTTTGATAGCGCCCTGACTTATGTCTATTCCCATGACGAAGGAAGCGTTTTTCACTGCCGCCCTGAGTAGAAACTTGCCGCTGCCGCATCCAAAGTCTATGATCCTCGAACCCGGCTTCAGCAGCCAATCCAGTGCATCCTCCATCCATGGGTAGGGCAGAGGTTCATAGGGATCGAAATCCGCGGGAAATTCACTGAATACCTTGTCCCAAAATTCAATCGTACTTTTATAATCCGACATGCGTAGTAACCATACAACAGATGTTATAAAATCTTTGGTATCACAGGTCCTTACCCTGGAATATCACGTGGGCAACCACCAGCGGGATTGCTATCCACAGTAAGAGAGAAGGATTCGAAGGGGTCGGGGGTGTCTTCATAAGATATAGGTTGAACGAATGGACTTGTTAAAAGAGAAAAAACGAACACTGAAACCAAAGCCACGGTGGTTAATTTATCCATATGTATCACGCTGCTCGAGTACGATAGAATTATATCTTATTCAGGATCTTTAAAATTAATTTAACAGGAGATTTTGCAACGTATATGAACTACCGACCGCAATATTCATATCGTGCAGCTAGTTTAAGGTTTTACAGGGGATAAAAAATGACCGTAAAAGTAGGAATAAACGGATATGGCACGGTAGGAAAAAGGGTCGCGGACGCCGTGGCCCAGCAGAGCGATATGGAAGTCGCTGGAGTATCAAAAAGGAGTCCGACTTACGAAGCCCGTCTGGCAAACGAACTCGGATATCCCTTTTACGCGGCTTCAAAGGATTATCTAGACGCCTTTGACGAGAAGGGGATAGAGGTCCAGGGGATGCTAGACGACCTTTTAACTGCTGCCGATATAATAGTTGATTGTACGCCCAAGAAAGCGGGATACAAACCGATATATGAGAAAGCGGGCGTAAAAGCCATGTGGCAAGGCGGTGAAAAGCACTCGTTAACCGGATTATCTTTTAACTCCATGGCGAATTACGAAGAAGCGTATGGAGCGGATTACGTTAGAGTGGTCTCCTGTAATACCACTGGTTTACTGAGGACTCTCTATCCGATACATACAAAAATAGGATTGGATCGCTGTACAGCTGTAATGATACGAAGAAGTGCGGATCCGTGGGACACTAAGAGAGGACCTATCAACTCCATCAATCCGGTACTCAATATACCATCACATCACGGACCAGATGTGCAGAGCGTCGTGCCTGAGATAAACATACAAACCACCGCTGTAAAAGTACCTACCACGCTGATGCACCTGCATAGTGTTATAGTCGATCTAAAAAAGGACGTTCACACCGACTACATCTTAGAACTGTGGGAAGACACACCTCGAGTTAAATTCTTCGAAGCCTCACAGGGAGTAGATTCAACCGCCAAAGTTATGGAGTATGCAAAGGATAGAGGAAACGTAAGAGGGGATTTAAACGAGATCGCCGTTTGGAAGGACGGTACTCAAATAAAGGACGGCACATTGTACTATTACCAAGCCATCCACCAAGAGAGCGATATCATTCCGGAAAACATCGATGCTATCCGGGCGATGATGGAGATTGAAGAAGACAAACTAAAAAGTATAAAGAAAACAAATGCAGGAATGGGTATCGAGTAGTGATTAAGTATGATAGTGTGTCCCCTTGATTACAGATACGGCAGAGAGGGAATGAAGAAGGTATTCAGTAAAAAGAACCACGTACAAAAGTTACTGGATGTCGAGGCAGCCCTTGCAAAGGCTCATGCAGAAGTTGGTAATATACCAAAAGAGGCATCTGAGATCATTGCAGGAAATGCAACTTCGGATAAGGTCGATTGGCGGGAAGTAGAACGAGTCGAGAAGGAAGAAACGAAGCACGATATCATGGCTTTGGTAAAGGTTCTCGGCCGTTTCTGTGGGGATGCAGAGAAGTACATACATCTAGGAGCCACATCCAATGACATAATCGATACGGCTTCCGCTTTGATATTAAAAGATGCAGTCGAGCTGATACGGAAAGATCTAGTGTCGCTTCATAATACGCTGGTTAAAAAAGCAAAAGAGCATAGAGATACGGTGATGGTCGGTAGAACCCATGCACAGC
Organism: Thermoplasmata archaeon; assembly: GCA_019594025.1. Classification (GTDB taxonomy): domain Archaea; phylum Thermoplasmatota; class Thermoplasmata; order Halarchaeoplasmatales; family Halarchaeoplasmataceae; genus Halarchaeoplasma. The sequence continues at coordinate 6,759 of JAFDUB010000039.1, read as the reverse complement.
ACGCAGTTCCTATAACCTTTGGTTTGAAGATGGCGGTTTATGTGAAGGAATTGGAACGGTATATAGAACGATTGGATCAACTTAAGGAACGTATTGCCGTGGGGAAGATGAGCGGTGCTGTGGGAACAGGGGCGGCCCTAGGTGAACATGCCGAAGAGATACAGCGGTTGGTGATGGATGATTTAGGTTTAGGTGTGGAAGAGATAGCATGTCAGGTGGTGGGAAGAGACAGATACTCGGAATTGATATGTTTTGCAGCCTCTTTGTCCGGTTCTTTACAAAAATATGCTACCGAGGTAAGAAACTTACAGCGACCAGAGATCATGGAGGCCGCCGAGGCCTTTGACGTCAAGAAACAGGTGGGCAGTTCCACAATGGCGCACAAGAAGAATCCGATCGTTGCCGAAAATATATGCGGCCTGGCGAAAACCCTCAGAGGATTCGTCCTTCCTACATTTGAAAACCTGATCACATGGCACGAAAGAGATCTAACAAATTCATCCTCCGAACGATTCACTCTAGGACACACCCTTATTCTTCTGGACGATATTCTGGCGAAATCCGAGAAGGTGTTCAATAATCTAGAGGTATTTCCAGACCACATGATGAAGAACATCGAACTGAGTAAAGGTTTGATAATGGCTGAAGCCGTTATGATGGGTTTGACTAAGAAGGGAATGAGCAGACAGGAAGCTCACGAATTGATCCGACAGTCGTCCATGAAAGCTCGTGCAGAAGACAAACACTTCAAAGATATACTGTTGGAGAACCGAGAAGTGATGGACCTGCTAGATGAAAGCGAGCTTGAAGAGATCATGAATCCGGTTAATTACACCGGCAGATCACAAGAGATGGTGGACTCTTTAGAACTATGGTGATCTAAGGGACGACTTTACCTTCTCGCAGTATACGCACAGCTCTTTCCGGAAAACCCCTTTCTTTCATTTTTTCTATCGTTCTTTCGATATCGTATTCAATTCTTTGGAAAAATAATTCACCGTCGTCTATTATGGCGTAGGAAGCCCGCCAGTCGCCGTCTCTAGGCTGTCCTAGACTTCCGGGGTTGATGTGCCTTCTTCCATTTACAATTCTATCCATGGGGATATGTGTGTGTCCCAGAAGGACCACATCTTCTTTAACATCCGAGAAGGGTTGAAATTCTTCTTCTGGTGTATCCGGTTTGAGATATTTGAACAGGTCGTCCAACGATGCATGCGTCAGCAGTTTTCCATTTGTTGATACGTGTATGGGAAGTTTTGCTAGAAACTGCATCCCATCTTGATTTATCTGTTCTATTGAAAATTTTCTTACTTCCTGGGACAGTTCCTTTATCTCGTATCCACACCCACAGTCGACTCCTGAAGCAACTGCATTATCGTGATTACCCTTGACGGAAACCGCGTTTTCTCGTATCAGTTCTATACATTCCTGGGGTGAGGGGCCGTAATCAACTATGTCGCCCATGCAGTAAATATGGTCCCAGCGTTCCATCTTTAGCACCTGTAATAGTGCCTCCAAGTTACCATGTACATCAGAGATCAAAAGTTCCTTCATTCCATCTCCTCCCTGGTGATAGCTGGGAACCAGTGTTGTGTTCTCAAACAGAAATTAACGATGATCAACATCACAGGCACCTCTATAAGCAATCCCGTGACCGCTGCAAGGGTTGCAAGGGAATCTATGCCGAAGAGAGTCACAGACATGGCGATAGCTACTTCGAAGTGATTACTAGTTGCTATCTGAGCGGTAGGGGCTGCATCTTCATAAGGAAGTCCTAACTTTTTAGCCGTCCAATAGGAGATTATGAACATGACTAGGAACTGTATAAGTAGTGGTATCGCTATCAGTAATACTATCAAAGGCTGCCCGGTTATGGTATTTGAATGGGGAGATACTATCACTACTATGGTAACTAACAATGCAATTATTGAAACGTAGTGTAACTTATTTACGAATATTTCAAACCACTCTACACCCTTTTTATCTAAAATAATCTTTCTAGTTAGATACCCGGCTACTAAAGGGCCACCGATATATGCTAAAACTCCAAAGGCTACTTTACCAAAGGGTACATCTAATCCAGTGCCTCCAACACCCGCGATTGGAAGCAAGATTATAGCTAAGGGGGCATAGAATACCAGCATGGATAAAGAGTTGACTGCGGTCACAACGATAGTATGACCCATGTTACCTTTAGATAAGTATGACCATACCAGAACCATGGCGGTACAGGGTGCGATCCCTAGTAAGATCATTCCACCTATCAGCTCACTGGTCATATCTGGAGAAAGAAACCGGGCAAATATTACAGCAAAAAAGATCCAGGCTAAACCGGCTTTCAGGAAGGGTTTAACACCCCAATTTAGAACTAGAGTGATAATTATTGGTTTAGCTGTTTTTCCGGCCTGTATTATCTTTTGAAAGGGGGTTTGAACCATGATAGGATAAATCATCAAAAACAAAACGATGACAACAGGTATAGAATAACCTGATATTTCAAAAGCCTCGAAAGAATCAGTCAAACCTGGATAAAGATAACCGATCCCCATGGCCAATACTATGCATATGGCCACCCATAAAGTAAGATATCTTTCAAAAAACCCCAATGCATGCTCTTCACTCATTTTTACACACCTCTAAGGAATCTCCAACTTCTTTTGCACTGTTTAAAAGATCGATGATCTCTTTTTTAGAAACCCGGTAGTAATTTTTTTTACCTCTTCGCTCCCTTTCCACAAGGCCGCAGGTGTACAGCTCTTTTAGATGATGGCTTACCAGAGACTGTTCTAGTTCCAAACATTCCGAGATTGTATTCACACACATCTCTGTTTCTCCAATACAGTATAATATTCTTCTTCTGTTGAGGTCCGATAGGCACTTGAATAAACCGTCGCTCATATGAAGGACTATTCATATGGAGTATAAAAATCTATTGGATTTGAATTTCCAAAAACCTTTTAACTGTTAGCCGTTATATAAACATCACAATGGGCGAGGAATGGATTTCCGCAGGAGATATTGAAAAGTACGGCTACTGTCCGCTAAGCTGGTGGTTGAGCCTTGAGGAGGAAGAGGTGATAAATGAGAGTTTAGAACGGGGGATGGAAGAGCACGAGAAGATAGGTGAAGTACTAAAGGATGTAAAGAACAAAGAGGAGGAGTCAACTAGGGTGGCGAATATCGTACTGTGGTTGGCCGTGGCGGCTACAATATTATCCATGGGTAGTATAACTTTATTAAGGCCTGAAGGATTTTTACGGCAAATATTTCAAGTTACATCGCTCATCTGGCTTCTAGCATCTACGTTTTTTTTATACCTAAGTGAAACAAAACTATTAAAAGATTCAATGTTAAAAGCTGAGAGAATTGTATTAACCTTTGCTATGATTGCTACTCTTTTGACTTTCTTCGCATTTACTCTTGGGCTTACCGAACCGGATATAGCGAGGATTATTCAATTGGTATCTCTATCGTGGTTGGTTGGCGCGTGTTATTGGTTAAAGGTTTCTCTGACGTTAGAAAAGGACGCGGAGGATAAAAGATCCGAGTTTGAAGTAAGTGAAGGAAACATTGATTATGTTGATGAAATGGACGGAGAGACAAAAATGCTTCACTCTCGTAAATACAGGATCAGGGGTCGACCGGATTATATCGTTGAAAGAGAAGGTAAAAAAATTCCAGTCGAAGTTAAAACAGGTCGTGTTCCAAAGGGACCATTTTTTTCTCACGTACTTCAGTCCGCGGCGTACTGCCTGCTGATTGAGGAAGATTTTGGTATTAACCCCCCATACGGCATACTTAAATACGGTGATAAGGAATTTAAAGTAGAGTATGACGGAGAGTTGAAAAAACTATTATTGGAGAAAGTGGAAGAGATGAAAGGTTTTCTTGAATCTGGAGCGGTGCACCGTAATCACAACCGTCCAGGTAAATGTGCTAACTGCTCGAGAAGGAAATTATGCAAGGAATCACTTGTTTAATTTTTTTCTAACTTTTCGAGTTTATCACGAATGTATTCCACATCATCTTTCATTTCCAGCATTTCTTCCTCAAAGGTGGTGAAACCACGTGACGAAAAAATTCTATGAGAGATAAACATACCCAAAAAGATAGCTCCGATTATACCCATTATAGAGATGATCACCAGTGCGAAAACGAATACATAAAAATGAGTAAGCAAATCTCTAACTGGAAAAAAACCAGTAATTAAAGCAATAGAAAATACGCCGAAAACAATAACGAGAAAACCGATTACTATTAGAGAAAAGGGTATCTTCTTCATTCTCCCTCTTCCTCCTCTACACGACTCATCCGTTGCACATAAGGCAGATCCACTCTTCTCACACTATCTATATCTCCCTCTGGATCCGTTATTTCAAATACTATTTCATCCATATCGACCACCCTAATCCCTGCCTCATAATAAAAGATTGCTTCCTCCCTATCTGCAAAAGCTGATAGGTTGAACTCTTCCTTTTCCAACCTATAATCCAACGAAAAGGAGTTATTTTTAGCGGCCGCCAACTCGTCATCGATATAGAGAGTTATGTTTGAATATCGTGTTAATTCTACACCGGAAATATGAATAAGAGTAGTAGTTGAGTTTTCCCCTTCTAAAAAATCAAAAACTATCCTTGGATATCTAGTGGCAGGAGGAACACTCGGTTCAGTACACCCTGCAACCAGAAAAGGGACGATGACTGCGATGATAACCAACAGCACTATCTTCTTCATGACGATTATATGAAACAAACATCTTTATTAAGTTTTATTGTTCGTTATTACGCAAGTTTTTGAGACGGCGAAAGGTGAATAACCTTTTATCAAAACGATACAGAGCGAAGATACGACGGCAGATGCAGGAACTACGTGCTGACGGTCTGGTGGAGTTAGTGAACAATAAAGGAACATCTCGGAGGGGGTAGAAAAAATATACTTCAAAGTAGGGTTATGATTCGATCACGCCCGCTGCTTCATCTGGTAAATCCCTGCAGTTTAGCAAAGTTTTGAATTTAATCATTTTCAATAAAGATTTGGGAAAGCGAATGTAAAAGTGTACTCCGCCGGACGAGAGAAATTTGTTAAAATTTATCGAGTAGTGGGAACTTGTTCCCACGTGTTTCGAATACGGATGAGTACAGAAGCGTAGCGAATGGGCTTAACCAAAATGCAAGGATCTTCGTAAGCCAACTAATGAGACATTAGTGGGCTCAGCCGGATTCGAACCGGCGATCTCCGCCGTGTGAAGGCGACGTCATAACCAACTAGACTATGAGCCCGTTTGCGAATAACACAGTTTGGCAACAGAGTTATCGTTGATTATTTATCTCTTTCGCCGTGGGAATTTTCTTATACTTATATTTAATAGCAAATGAACATGTCGAAGGTTACTTACGAACCAATCGGAACCATCCATTCTCCATTCAAAGATATAAAAGGCATGCCGATACAATCGACTGGTGCGAAAGGGGAAGAAGGTTATCTAGAGATAAAATCGGAATTTGCCGGGGGGTTAAAGGATATCGAAGGCTTTTCACATATAATACTGATTTATCATTTTCATAGGTCAAAAAATCACTCTCTGACCGTAGAACCTTTTTTGGGCAAAAATAGCAGAGGTGTCTTCGCTACCAGAGCCCCAAAACGACCGAATCCGATCGGTTTTTCAATTGTTAGGTTAGTAGATGTGGACGGAAGCCGGGTGAACATTAAAGACATCGATGTGCTGGACGGAACTCCGTTACTAGATATTAAACCGTATGTTCCCGAATTTGATCATAGAGATGTAACGAGTACGGGGTGGCTCAACAAACGTGCAGAAGAGGTCACTCAAAAAAAGTCTGACGATCGGTTTCGCTGAGATTACTTGTCTAAAAATTTAACGCATCTATCACTCCACAGTTTCATACCCATACGGTCGAACTCGGACAAAGCGTTCTGCAGTTTTTTACGGGCTTCCGCTTCATCCCCTCTAGCCTCCAGTATTAAACCATACTCGTAATCCAACATAGCCATCTGTTTTTTATCACCAACCTCTTCCATAATATCTTTTGTAATCTCAAGCTCCTTTTGTGCTTTAATCAAGTCACCCTTCCCACGGTATATCTTACCCATTATCCTACGACTTAATCCTTCCTCCGCCTTAGCACCGATCTCTAAAGAAGTCTCAAGAGCCTGCTCAACAAATTCGATGGACAGTTGAATGTTTCCAACCTCCATGTTTGCATGAGCTAAGCCACATAATGTATAAACGGTATACCTCTTATCTCCTATGTCTTTATCTATATCTAAACTGCGTTTAAACACCTTCAGCGCCTTATCAAATTCGTTTCTGTTGATGTGCACATTACCTATGTTATCTAAAGCTCGAGCTACACCCCATTTATCACCTATACTTTCTCTAATCTCTAAACTCTTTTCGAAGTGGTTCAAAGCTTCATCCATTTCACCTTTATGATACAGCACAAGTCCCAAATTATTATGCGACAATGCAACCCCTGTTTTATCACCGATATTTTTCTTTATATCCAAACTCCGTTTATGGAACTCGAAAGCCTTATCGAGATCACCTTTATCAAGATGTATATTCCCTATATTGTTCACTGATTTGGCAATACCTCGTTTATCACGTATCTTTTCGCGGATTTTAAGGCCGTGCTCAAAGTATTCTAAAGCCTTATCTAAATCCCCCTTGTAAAGGTACACGTTACCCACGCTGCTGACCGATGTTGCGATACCGGACTTATCTCCGATCTTTTC
>JAFDUB010000090.1 GCA_019594025.1 Thermoplasmata archaeon | reverse complement strand
GAAGAGCAAAAAACGGTTTATGATCTAACCGTACCCGGAACCCACAACTTCGTTGGAGGTAACGCACCGATGATACTTCACAACACCGTGATCCAGCACCAATTGGCTAAATGGAGCGATGCGGATATAGTGGTTTATGTAGGATGTGGTGAGAGAGGAAACGAGATGACGGAGGTTTTGAGTGACTTTCCAGAGCTGGAGGACCCCAGAACCGGCGAGCCGTTGATGAAGCGTACCATACTCATAGCGAACACCAGTAACATGCCGGTGGCGGCAAGAGAGGCTTCGGTTTATTCCGGTATCACCTTGGCCGAGTACTATCGTGATATGGGGTACAACGTTGCGCTCATGGCCGATTCCACCTCGCGTTGGGCGGAAGCTTTGAGAGAGATATCCGGAAGATTGGAGGAGATGCCAGGTGAGGAAGGCTATCCAGCATACCTTGCTTCATCTCTAGCCGCCTTTTACGAACGTGCGGGGATCTGTGACGTACTCGGGGACCGAGAAGGTTCTATATCCGTTATCGGTGCTGTCAGTCCCTCCGGCGGAGATTTCTCCGAACCGGTAACCCAGAATACACTGCGTATAGTACAGGTCTTCTGGGCTTTGGACGTTGATCTAAGAAACAAACGTCACTTCCCAGCGATCAACTGGTTAAAATCTTACTCGCTGTATCTTGAGAGTTTGAAGGAATGGTGGAACCAGGAAGTTAACGAGCGGTGGTACAATCTTAGGAGAGAAAGTATGCGGCTGCTGGAGAAGGAATCCGAGCTTCAGGAGATCGTTCAGCTCGTAGGACCGGACGCACTGCCGATGTCCGATCGTTTTGCACTGCACGCCGCCCGTGTGGTACGTGAGGACTTCCTTCAGCAGAATGCTTTCCACGATGTAGATACATTCTGCGAAACCGAGAAACAATTTAGGATGCTGGATATAATGATCGAGTTCCACGATAAAGGAATGGAGGCTGTGGAAAAGGGTGTGCACGCCGATGATGTGAACGCCATCGATTCCGTGGAGGCCTTGAGCAGGATGTCTAACGTGCCTTCGGATAAATGGGAAGAGAGATTCGGAGATATAGAGATGCAGATGAACAAAGAGATTGATGCTCTTATAGAGGAGGCTTGAAGATGGTTGAAGATGTTTCCAAGAGGACCGAGTACAAGAATGTGGTCGAGGTATCCGGTCCTCTCATGGTAGTAGAGGATGTTACCAACGTTGCCTTCAACGAGATCGCTGAGATCACTTTACCCAGCGGGGAAAAACGTCTGGGTCAGGTGTTAGAGGTAGAATCAAATCGAGCAGTCATACAGGTGTTCGCCGGTACCCGCGGTCTGGATACCAGGGATACCTCCGTACGTTTCACCGGAGAGGTGATGAAATTTGGTGTTTCTAGAGAGTTGCTCGGACGTGTTTTCAACGGCGTCGGCGAACCTATAGACGGAAGCCCGGATATCATCCCTGAGGATAGAATAGATATCAACGGAGATCCTATAAACCCGTCCGCAAGGGAGTTTCCACGAGAATTCATTCAAACCGGTGTTTCCACCATCGATGCCATGTTCACCCTGGTAAGGGGTCAAAAACTACCGATGTTCAGCGCCAGTGGTCTTCCTCACAACAGCGTAGCCGCTCAGATCGCTAGGCAGGCCAAGGTGCTCGGTGAAGAGGAGGAGTTCGCAGTGGTGTTCTGTGCGATGGGGATCACGTCTGAAGAATCTAATTTCTTCATCAACGACTTCGAAAGAACAGGTGCTTTGGAAAGGGCGGTACTGTTTTTGAACCTGGCTAACGATCCTGCTATCGAAAGATTGATCATCCCTCGGATGGCTCTTACCGCCGCGGAGTACCTCGCCTTCGAAGAGGGCATGCAGGTATTGGTGATACTCACCGACATAACCAACTACTGTGAAGCGCTCCGTGAGATCGCGGCAGCTAGAGAGGAGGTGCCGGGGAGAAGAGGTTATCCCGGATACATGTACACCGATCTTGCAAGTATATACGAGAGGGCGGGAAGGATCCGTGGTAGAGACGGCTCTATAACCATGCTTCCGATTTTGAGTATGCCCGACGACGATATCACCCATCCCATACCGGATCTTACCGGTTACATTACCGAAGGTCAGATAGTGTTTTCGAGAGAACTGCATCGTAAGGGGATACGTCCCCCGATAACACCAGGCGGTAGTCTTTCAAGGTTGATGCAGCAGGGTATCGGTGCAGATAGGACCAGGGACGATCATATGGGTGTGAGCAACCAGCTTTATGCCGCATATGCCGAAGGTCTTGAGTTAAGGGATCTAGTTGCGGTCGTCGGTGAAGAGGCATTAAGTGAAAGGGATCGGACTTATTTGGAATTCGCCGGTGAGTTCGAAGAGAGGTTCATCGCACAGGGTGAGGGCGAAGACCGTTCCATAGATGAAACACTCGACCTTGCTTGGGAACTGCTGACGATCATACCAAAGAGAAAGTTGAAGCGTATCGACGAGGAGTTCATAGAGAAGTACTATCCGGAGTGAATTCTTTTTAACGGTTTAGAAAGGTGTCTTCGTGCGCAGACTGGGACCTCGTAGTAACCCTCTTCCAACTCTCTTTCAACCAACTTAGTTTCGATATCATCCTCTTCCGCCCGAGTGCCGCATTTTCTGCATCTGAATCCTGCATTCTTCCCTATGGAAGACATCCTTTTTTTGCAGTCGGGGCACTGTGGATTAGCTACCTTTTCTTCTTTTTCGCTTAGCTCGACCACCTTCATCTTCTCTATGTTGAGAGTGAGCGGCTCTTCTCTGATACCCCCCCATAGTTCCAACTTATCTCCGGGTATCAACTTTTTAACCAGATCTCTAAATCCTTTTGTAGGCTCGTATGCGGCCGCCGTTAGTTTATCATCGATATCGAAGAATACGTGTCCACCGGTGATCGTATTTGGGCGGGAGGTAACCGTACCTTTGATATGCACCGAGGTCCAGGGCTTAACTTCATCCGCCGTACTATATTGTATATGCTCGTCGGTAGCCTGATTTGTTTTAAATAGTAACCATCTATCGATGGGCTCACCTTCGATGATGTCTAGCGCATCCATCAACTCCCGGTGATCATCTCCTCTAACACCGTAGAGAACGGGACATGGTGATCTAGGTGCCACAGCCTGTTGTTTTTCATCATGATCATAGCTGTCGAAGGTACGTTCAGTCTCTCTATCGAAACGGATCATACCATTCAACTTCCTTACAGTCCCCCATCTTTTTTGTTCTCTGTAAGTTATCAATTCGTATGTATGATCATTTGGTATCCAGGCCATAGCCGCTAAAGCACCTATCAATCCACGCCTGTTACCTAAACCTGTATATCTGCAGTCTAGTTTTTCTAAAGCTGCTATTGTATCCACTAATTCAACCACATCTTTAACCGCTTCTTGATACATCTTGTAAGGGGCTTTTTCATTGGAAACTATCAACCCTGGGTTGGTACCGTCTTCAGAAGTCTCGGACCATTTTTCCACCACCTTTAATGCTCTTTCCAAAGCATCGTCCATATCGACGGATTCGCCGGTATAACTGAAGATTTCTTTCCCATCGAATCCCACTAAATCCTTCTTCTCAACACCGTCTCCTAACCGAATCACTACCGCACCGTTTCCTCTTGTCTTCCAAGGAACGTTTGGATTGAGCCGTACCAACCGTGGATAATCCATCAGATTCAATCCTTCAAACTCCCTTAGCAGCTCCGTTATCAGAAAAGTTGTACACATACCTTTACGTGAATCTGTATCGTCGATAGCTAAGAACATTCTACTGTATCCTTCCGCATTTTTTACATCTTGATCTTCCGAAATCTATAGCTTCCAAATTCCCACCACATTCCCGACACTGTCTGACGTCTGCGATACCTCTTTCCATAAAGTGCGTTTCATCACTTACTTCTTCCTCAGTTCTTCTAACATGTTCTTTGATAAAGTCGCGGAAGTGGTGCGGTTCGGAGGTACCTCTAACGGTGGTATCTACCACCCTATCGAGATACCTTTGCCTTGCGTCGCCCTCGGTAGCCAAACCTACTATCATATCTAAAAACACTATTAGGCCATGTATTTTACTGAGGTTTCTCACAAACGCTTCGTGAAGGTCCATGCCCCCACGAAGTCCCTCTACTTCGAGATTCAACAGTTTCTTACCGAATGTTTGTCTACTGTAGTACTCCAGTACAGCGGAATAAAACACCTGAAAAGCTCCGGCAATTGCAGGAAAATGCAGTGCCACATGTGGAAAAAAGGCCAAACCTAGTAAATAAATCGGTATGTATACCAGCAATGAAGAGAGGAAGAAGTCTATCAAGTAAGCTAATACTCGCTTTACCCAGTGTTTCTGCAGAGGTTTGTTGTGATGAATTAAGTCAAATCCTGTAACCATTTTATCAGCCACTTTTTTTTGTGTCCATCAGACTGCCCATCACTCATCATGAATCAGCTTTGGATTCTTCATCATCGGACGTTCGGTACATTGCTCTCTTATATAATTATATTTTTCCATTGAAGAGTGAAAAGGGTTAAATCCCTTATTGAGAGATATGATATAAGATGGAACTGTACATATACATGTTCAAGGAATGCGACCCGCACAGGTGTACCGCCCGAAAACTGGTGGATAAAGGTCACGCTAGTCCGCTTCAGCACTCGTGGCAGTTAGGTTCTAATGGAATTTATCTCACACCTATGGCGGAAAAAGCATTATCTCGAGAAGATAGATCGGTGGTAGAAGAAGGAGGTCTAAAAGCGGTGGACTGCACCTGGAGTGACGAGAGCAGGATACCAAAACATCAAAACGGCCGTGCTCTACCCTATTTGGTAGCAGCCAATCCAGTTAACTACGGAAAACCCTTCAGGCTGACAACGGTGGAAGCACTTGCTGCCGGGTTGTACATACTTGGTAACAAAGAGCAAGCACGATCGATATTATCTTTATTTAAATGGGGTGAACATTTTTTAGAATTGAACGCCGAACCCCTTAATAGATACGTAGAGGCGGAGAACAGTAAAGAGGTAGTAAGAATACAGCAGGACTACCTTTGAATCTGTTTTAGCATGTTCGGTATTCCCTCTTCTATAGGGTACCCTACACTGCACTTTTTGCAGAGCAACTCTCCCTGTTCTATCTCTTTTTTTTCCTCTTCCACCTTAAGCTCAAGCTCACCCTTACATTCCGGACAACGAAGTATTTTCATCAATTCCCGTCTCATATGTAAGATTAATACAACATATACTATAACATTTTTTCGTTTCTATTCGGCTTTTTTGAGATATACCTCGAAACGTGCTCCCCCTAAGTCGGAATCATCAACCTCTATCCTTCCTCCGTATATGTCAACAATACGCTTTACGATGTAAGTTCCCAAACCGGACCTTTTCGACCCGGTTCTCTTGTACCCTCTGTTGAATATTTTATCTTTTTTACCATCGGGTATTCCCCTACCATCGTCTTCTATGGACACGATTATCCCTTCATCACGTTTATAAGACGTCACCTTCAATTTACTTCCATCTGAATGGATCATAGCGTTTCCGATCAGATTGGAAAAGAGCTCTTCCAGAAGTGGTCCTCCGATCACATTACCGTTGATATCTCCAACCTCGATCTCAAATCCCTTTTCATACGCCATTTTGATATGTTCTTCAAGAGCGGCGTTAAATTGTTCGTTTAGGTTAACAGGGTAGGTTTCCGTAGTTTTTTCGGTTTCCATCAATTTCTTTACCTTCTGTATCAGGTCTAGGCTGTTTTGACACGATTCTATGGATTTATCGAGGAAATTAACTTCTTTTTCATCCCCCAACTCCTCTTTCATCAGCTCTAAGTATCCAAGGGTGATCTGCGACTTGTTTTTCAAATCATGTCTTAAAAGCGAATGTAAAAATTCTTCCATCTCCTCCATCTTTTTCTGTTCGGTTATATCGGTTGCAACAGCTACGGAACCGAGGTAGTTGCTCTCTTCGTCCATCATGGGGGAGGCGGATATAATTACATTTACCTTTTTGCCATCTTTAGTAACGAACTCGGTTTCGTATGAACCACTGATTCCTTCAACACGGCGATCAGTGGCCGCACGTATGCTTTCGAAACCATCTTCTGTGGCCAGTTGTTCAGCACTCCAACCTAAGACCTCTTCTTCACTGTAACCCAGCATCTCGGAGAATGCCCTGTTCGAAAAAACAAGTTTATCTTCTTCATCGGTGATCACAATACCGCTGTTTGCGGTGTCTATTAGAGTTCGATACTGACGTTCCCTCTGTCGTAACTTTTCTTCTTTTTCTTTCTCCGAAGTTATATCTTTAGAGGATTTCGATTAACCCTTCTAAAAACAGGGTTTGAAGGGCAAGAGCTATTTTCGAGCCTTATTTGAGCATGAATTGCTCTCATGTTGCTTTTATTCCTTATATTTTTCTGTTTTTTCCCATTTTTTATGTTATTCTCCAAAAATTTCGTCAAGATTTAAGTACACCTTTTGATACTCATTTTATGGGATTATCTAACGAAGATGTCCGGAAAATAATAGCGTACGTGACGAAACATGGTTTATCCACTCGTTACGCAGCCGATAAATACGACGTATCACGACGTAGAATCCAACAGTTGATCAAGGAGTTCAACGATACTGGCGAAATACCGACCATAAATAAACGCGGTAGGAAACCTCGTATGGATTATCCTGACAACATCGAAGAACGAGTAATTCAAACTTGGAAGAAGTTGCATGTAGGTGCAACTTCAATTGCT
>JAFDUB010000088.1 GCA_019594025.1 Thermoplasmata archaeon | reverse complement strand
GATAAAGATTATCGAGTTGAGATTACGATCCCTGAGTTCACGTGCCTTTGCCCTGAAAAACGAGATCAACCTGACTTTGCAGTGATTACAATAACATACGTTCCCGATGAACTCCTCTTCTTTTCTTTTTTATTTTTTTGGATTTAAAATGATTTGCCGTGAGCGATATTTCTTGTGTCGATAAATTTTCCGATGTCTAAGCAGGAGAGCTGTTCGTTATTTTTATTTATAATTACGATTTTAAAAAACTCATGGGTAATCAACTTCGACAATAGTCTTAATTCCCCCTCTTATGTTCCAATCGCCCTTAACCTTCAAATATCGGGGTTTGAGTACTTCGACGAGGTCGTCTAAGATGCGATTTGTTGCGGTTTCATGATATATCTCTTTATCCCTAAATTTCACTACATAGTACTTCAAGGACTTTAACTCAACGAGGAGTTCATCGGGAACGTATGTTATTGTAATCACTGCAAAGTCAGGTTGATCTCGTTTTTCAGGGCAAAGGCACGTGAACTCAGGGATCGTAATCTCAACTCGATAATCTTTATCTACGCTTTCATTCGGAATGGTCTTCAACAGTTTTTTATCCATACTCTATCGTTTCAAAGGATAAACAGCGGGTGAATATAATATTTCGTATATGACCAATACTGTAGGCTATGTTGCATAGGTACAATCTCTACCTGGTTGAATCCCTCGTTAAAAAAATCCCATTAGGTTAAAAAATATAAATAGGTGTAGTGCATTCACCATCTTCCTATTCATGAGAGGCTCTTTAGATGAAAACCGCATTGATAGCACTGGGTGGCAACTCTTTATTGCGCCCGGATGAAAAGGGTACTATCCAAGAGCAGTACAAGCATATGCTAACGACCTGCCAAATACTAGCGGGGATGGTAGAAGAAGGATTCGAACTCGTGCTGACTCACGGTAACGGACCGCAGGTAGGGAATATATTGATGCAAAATGAATTGTCTTCTCAGATAGTACCTCAGATGCCGTTGGATATCTGCGTTGCACAATCCCAGGGCCAGATCGGTTATATTTTTCAACAAGTACTATCAAATGAATTAATAAAGAGAGGGATTGACAGGTCCATATGCAGTTTGGTTACCCAGGTACTTGTGAATAAGGACGACCCCGCCTTTAAAAAACCGACTAAATATATTGGACCCTATTACCTTCCATCCGAAGCTAAAAGGCTAAAAGAAGAAAAGGGATGGAAAATTAAGGAGGCTGAAAAGGGTAAATTCAGGAGAGTGGTTCCATCGCCTAAACCCAAGAGGATTTTAGAGTCCCCGGTAATAAGGGATCTGGTTTTTAGCGGTGAAAAAGGTCATATAATCATCGCAGCCGGTGGTGGCGGTGTCCCGGTGGTGGAGAAAGAGGGCTCCTACGTAGGGGTAGAAGGTGTAATTGACAAAGACCTAGCAAGTGCCGTGCTAGCTGATAATATACAAGAGGAATTTTTTATCATGCTGACCAGGGTGGATCAGGTTTGCTTGAATTTTGGAGAGCCTGATGAAAAAAGCCTGGATTTCATGACGGTTGAAGAAGCAAAACAGTACCTAGAAGAAGGCCATTTTCCACCCGGCAGTATGGGACCTAAAATAAAAGCATCCATTTACTTTCTAGAGAATGGTGGGAAGAAAGTATTGATAACCTCTTCTGAAAAGTTATCCTCCGCTTTGAGAGGGGGACAAGGTACTTACATCGGCCACCGCTAAAAACCTTATTTACGTTTCTTAAGAATCTCCCCGGGTCTCCTAAATTCACCGGCCCAGTATAGAACTAGATCGCTACGGTCAACACCCGTTCTAAGAACAGATGCTGATACCACTTTGCCTATAAACCAAACATGATCGCCCACGGACACATCTTTTTCAACACGACACTCAAGAGTTATAGGAAATTCCTGGATTCCTCTGGTGGATATTTTCGTACTTTCCTGAGGGGTCAAATCGAATTCAGAGAATTTATCCACCGATTTACCGGACACGCTCCCGCATCCTATGACCGCAGCCATATCTTCCGAACTAGGAACGTTGATTGTAAATTCGGGATTATCTCTGAGTAGAGAAAACGAATATCTTGACGGTGCGATACCGATCCCGATATAGGGGGGTTCGAAGGAAAAGACATGGACCAGGGCAACAGTTATTAGATTGGTGTTATCCCCTCTTCCGGTACCCACCACAACGGTAGGGAAGTGTGGGAGTAATCTCAGTCCTTTTTTTTCCGAAGTACTTTTCTTCATGGGTTTATTATCTATAAACTTACTAATTAAGTTTTCGAGGAATAGAGGTTTATCCTCAAAAGATTTATATCCGTTTCTAGGTTGGTTAAGAACCATGATAGAGAGACCAAGGGGAACGAGAGATATATCCCTAGAAGAAATGGAGAAAAGAAAAGCCGTCGAAAAGAGGTTGAGATTCGTTGTTGAAAGCTACGGTTACGGTGAGGTAATGACTCCTACTTTTGAACATACGCAGCTTTTTTTAGAAAAATCCGGTCCATCTATCATCGAAGAGATATACGCATTCGAAGACAAAGGAGGCAGAAATATCGCACTTCGACCCGAGTTTACCGCATCTGTTATGCGTATGTATCACGAAGGTATGCGTGAGAGGCCTAAGCCTCTGAAACTTTATTACTTCGGGTCAGTCTTCAGATACGAACGACCACAGGCCGGAAGATACAGAGAGTTTTGGCATTTCGGAACAGAATTAATCGGTCCGAATACACCTGAGGCCGACGCTGAGAACATAGCGCTCGCCTATGATTGTGTGGTCGGAACAGGTTTAAAAGAGTTTAAACTCAGACTTTCCAACCTCAAAATCCTTTATACTTACTTAGATGAAAAAGGAATTCCAGATCCAGAAAAGAACGATATATTCCATTTGATAGACAAGGGCGATTTAGAAGCTCTAAGTAACTATTCCTTTGGTGAAGAATTGATCGAATTGACGGAGTCAAAATTAGATGAACTGAAGGGCTACCTGAAGAATACCGAACCTGTTGAATACTTAATCAACGTGTTAAATATCCTGGAGCTATACGGCATTTCTTCAAAGGACTACGAGATCGACCTCAGCACCGTACGTGGATTGGACTATTATAAAGGGGTGGTTTTTGAAATAGACGCCGCAGGGTTAGGTGCTGAGAAACAAATTTGCGGCGGAGGAGACTACAAACTTGGTTCGATTTTTGGAACGGATGTTAGCGCTAAGGGGTTTGCATTCGGTTTTGATAGAGTCGTACTCGCTTTAGGGGATGACTTAGATTCAACTATTGACAAGGGCCCTAGATGCTATCTGATTCCAATTGGGGCCGAGTCCGAAGAATATACCTACACAGTTCTTGACAGCCTGCGGCGGAATGGGATAGTCGCCGATATCGATCTTATGGATAGAGGTATAGGTAAAGCTTTATCCTATGCAGATCGAGGGAAATTCGATTTTGCTCTCTTGATAGGTGAAGAAGAAATAGAAGAAGAAGTCGTTTCCGTAAAAGATATGAAGAGTGGACAGCAAAAAAACGTGCCATTAGAAAACATAGTTGATTTTATGAGGGGAGTTTATGAGAGTAAATAGAATCCCATTGATACTTTTTTTTATCACCTTGATTTATGTATCAGGCCTGTTCATAGCACCGCTCACACTAGAGCCTGGTACGGTCGGTCCTTTATCTGGGAATGCTAATGAATTTACATACCTGGACGATTGGAGTAATCTTCCTCTTTATCATCGGCTTATATATTCCTTTAGCGATTTCAACTGCCATCAAATGCATGAACGTTCCTATACACTCAATGGTAATCAGATGCCTGTGTGTGCCAGATGTGCGGGAATATTTATCGGGATCGCTCTAGGTTTATTTGCGATGATATTCGTGGAACCAGAATATGACTATAAAGATACCCTACTTAAATTCGTACCTGGAAAACATCACACAAGAAAAAAGAGCACTAAAATCTTAATTCTTATCGGCTTGGGCGCTTTGGTCTTGCTGCCCATGGTGCTTGACGGCGGGATACAGTTGGTATCGGAGTACGAGAGTACAAATCCCACGCGAACGATCACAGGTCTGATTTTCGGCATAGGTTTATCCGTGTTCTTGATGGCACTTATCATGTCTTCGATAGCGGATATCAGGGAAAATAATATATACGGTGCCCGTTCTCCATCGGAAAATGAGGATTTGCAATGGCAAAATGGCAAGGTAAATCAAGAAAGAAAACCACCGGCGGAAGAAGAAAATTCGCACGGAAAAAGAAACGGTTCGAAATAGGACCAGATTTCGATCCAGCTGGCATCGGAAACGAGAAGAACAAAAGAATACGTGGCCGTGGCGGGAATCAAAAGGTTAGGGTGGTCGAAGCAGGATCCGTAAATCTATCGGATAAGAAAGGAAATGTTACAAAGGAAGACATCCAAACCGTTCTTGAGAACCCATCAAATCCGAACTATGTTCAGAGAAATATCCTTACAAAGGGTGCCATTATAAGCACTTCAAAGGGAAAGGCGAGGATAACCTCCAGACCGGGGCAAGACGGGATCGTTAATGCGGTATTAATAGAGGATTGAGATGCCTCCGAGGAAAAGAAAAACCTGGGTGATTTATCCAGAATACTTCGATAAACGGTTGACTCGAAATGAGGGTAGGAGGGTACCCAAGGAATTGGCCGTCAAATCACCCAATATCGATGAGATAAACGAAGTACTTAATTCATATAAGATACCAAATAGGATTGAAAATCATAAACACCATCCTACTACGTGGTATGAAAAGCGTGGTAGAGTACTTCTCTCTAAGCAAAACGTTCCTAAACAGATTTTTTTAAAAAAACTAGCTGAAAAAATAAAAGATAGAAGATCTACTTAGGGTGTTTTTCTTTCTATTTTGGTGTAGTTAATTGCATCATCACTACTACGAGCAAAGGCAAAATACTTTCTCACGCTGTGAGCGACTCTAACCGCCCTGCTTACATCATACCTACTGCATTCAAACTCCTCGCCAACTGGCTGTATCAAATATTCGGCATGGTGGTGATCCGGGTCGCCTAAATAACAGCGAAAGGCGGTTCCGTACTTAAAGCCGGTCTTCGGAATGAGTCCTCTTTCTCTCATATCCTTATACACCCTGTAACGAACTTCGTAGTCCTTTTGTTTTTTAGAGGAGTAGGATTGAAGTGTACATTTGTCCATAACTTCTTCCGTACATCCGTCAATAACTGTAAGTATGCCTTTATCTTGAAGAAAATAGGTTTCAATGAGAGATAGTTCGACTTTGTCGAATATTACCCGCCCGAAAAAGAATCTATCATGCAGCTCTTGGGCGTCTTTCACTAAACATCTATCCCCATATATAATCCCTTGATATTGTTCCGTAAAAGTCTCTAATTCGGTACTACCGGTTAAGTCAATCGTCGATATTTTATAGTATGTAACGTCCCCCTCTTCATCAAGGGTGGCGACCAACATATCCTTCTTTAACTTCATGATCCTCTTGCAAATTTCTTCAATGGAAGACAACAAGAACTTATCGGTTTCAGTATAGGCGACCAACCAGTACTTTGAAGGTGTTTTACCGGGACCGCCTCCTCGTGGAAAAACTCTGAAATCTGCTGGACTGGATGCCTTTTTCAGCACGTACCCCCTACGTCTCATGTCACTGTAAACCGGATACAGCAGGGACGATTTAGGTTGTAGAGATAGAGATCTATTGATCAGCATCGAGGAGGGAACTTCAGTGTCAGTGCTGTCGATTATTTCAAGCCTGTCGGTATCCATTAGATATCGAGCTTCAAATAGGTCAAGTTCTAATCCTCCTCCGGATAAAGGTATACCGTAGTATCCCTTGTTGTACAACCTATTAGCTTCATCTTCAGCCTCGACGATGACCTTGTTATTCTTCAATATGCCTGGCACTTTATCTCAAAGCAAAACAGAGAAGAGAGATATAAAAGTCTTTCACCTCCTACGTGCAAAACGTTGATATACAGGGATTAAGTATATATATTCCAAGAAAGCTTTTGTTTTACAACCATGGAGAACTTATTCGTATATGGAATGCTCCTGTTTGAGAATGAGGAACCCAGTCATGGGATTAATACGGAGAAGTATATATTGGATGTTGAATCCGCTTGGATAAAAGGAGACCTATACGTGGTCGAAGGTTTTCCTTTTCTCGTTCTCGGAGGAGAAAACAAGGTAAAAGGAAAGCTCCTTAAGTGCAAAGACATAGACGTACTTCTGGCTAGGTATGATATAATCGAAGGAGCAAATCAACCCGATCCCTTTTTTGAGAGGGAAGTTATCCAGGTGAACCTAGAAGATGGAGGGAAAGAAAAGGCTTACTGTTATGTTGGTGGTAGAAGCCTTTGTGAGTGCTTTGCTAAAGATGAGTATCTTGTAGAAAGTGGTAATTGGCTTGATGCTAGCCCTTGAATTATAAGGGAAAATCATATGAGGGTGGTTTAACTTATTCGGTCTATGAGCATTCGAGCATTGGTACTCTCGGATATACACGGAAGCACAAAGGCAGTAAAATTGGCAAATAGGCATATCAACGATCTAGGACCAGATATAACTATTATCTGTGGTGATATAACTCACTTTGGAACACGAAAGTGGGCTGCTAACTTTCTGGATAAGTTGTCTACACCGGTAATAGGAATTACCGGAAATTGCGATCCTCTCGAGGTAATAGGGGCATATGAAGATGCCGGGGCAATTCATTTGCACATGTCGTCCTACACCATGGATGGAATTACTTTTTCAGGTCTATCCGGATCAAAGCACTCAGCAACCGAGTTAAAAGAATTTGCTGAAGTTTCAAAGAACTCCCACGTGTTTATATCCCATATACCGCCCTATGGAACCAACGACATTACAAAAAAAGGCAGCCATATTGGAGAGAAGGGACTTAATCGGAT
>JAFDUB010000067.1 GCA_019594025.1 Thermoplasmata archaeon | reverse complement strand
TTCGATGGTACTGCCGGGTTCGATCATGATGTCTTCACCCTTTATCTCTTCTTTCCCCAGTGGTTCCGGTAGTTTGAAGCTGTAGTTACATTCAGCCCGTTAACCCACACAGACACCATACCGAAGGCTCCTATAGATAACTCCAAGTACAACCTATTTCATACCTTATCGAATAACAAAGGGTGTTAAAGATGAACCAACAATATCCGTCACCGTGCCCCAACTGCGGCACCAATGTATGGGATAACGAAGTCCAGTGCCATAATTGCCATAAGTATATCGAGCGGTGTAAAGGGTGTAGAGCACCGATAGATCCCGAGCGAGATACTTGTTCTCGATGCGGTGCCTTCGTGGCAGACGAACCCCTACTTCAAGCCCGTATCCTTCTCTCAGGTGATTTGCTTGCGGGTAGAGAAATGATCCTTAAGGTGGCTGTGAGGAATACTGGTAACGAACGGACTGAATGTAACTACAGCTTCAAACTACCGGAACCACTGGGGAAAGAAGAGATAAAGGGTGAAGACATCATGATCGAACCCGGCAGTACCATCGAAAGGGAGTATCACCTTGTACCACCCCGTCCAGGTCAATACGGGATACCGCCTTTTGAGGTATTTTATAAAAAAAAGAATGGGGATGAAACCTCGATTAAGGTGGCTCCAGTAAAATTTCAGATAGACGGCGTTCCCGTTATTAATCTAAACACAGAAATGGCGGGATCCGAAGTGAAATTAGGGGATGAAGTCTTTTTATTCGTTCACATGCTAAACGAGGGGACTGCCTCTGCAAAGAACTTGAAATTTAAAGCCTTCACACCGCCTACGTTATCCTCTAGCGAAACACACGTGGTTCTGCCTTCCCTCGATGTAGATGAAGAGCGCACGGGAGTTATCAAATTGAGGCCGCTTTTCGATGGTGAACATAATTTCGAGGTGCGGCTGCAGTATCAAACTCCACCTATTCAAAAAAGCGGACCTAGAACCGAAGAAATATCGTCGGACAGCATGATATTGAAGGTAAAGAAGTAGTCCACCCTATCTTATCACTCCATGGGAGGCCACTGTCGTTTAACCTCGACAGTCTTTATCTCCCTTAAAGAATCATTTGATGAGAGCGCGGTTTCTTGTCCACAGGTTTTACATTTTAACTTACCTTCCGCGGTATAGACGGCTTTATAACTTCTACAGTTCGAGCAAACAAAGCCAGCGGTCTTTCCTAAAGTGAGGGAAACTTCTTCCCTCTGTATTTCTTCCTCTTTCTTATCCTGTTTCTTCTTTTTAAACCAAGTTAAAGCCTCTTTCGTATAATAGTATGTAAAATAAACCCCTACCGCCATCCAAATTAGGGTTAAAATGCTGATAACGAGCGACACGTCGTATGACAATCGATTGTAGAGGTAAGTGTAGTTCCATGCAAAATGGAATACTATGCAGGAATACAAACCGTCCTTGGCAAATAGATAACCGAATATAACTCCACCCAAAAACACCTGTGGTAACTTGTATAGATCCCACCCACCTACGTGAGCAAGGGCAAAAATCATGCTGGAAAAAAGTAACAAAGGGATGATCGGGCCGTCTTCTAGACCGAAACCACCAAAAAGGTACTTCCACGACTTCGGTTTGTTTTTTGAATACGCGTATATCGCCATGGGGATCCCGAAATAAGCAAATCTCATCACTATTTCCTCCCACACCGCGGCTTGAGTCATCCAAAAAACAACCCTCCCAAAGGGTTCGTCATCTATAGGAGGTACTGCGGGGGAAATACCGGTCAATTCAAGTAAGATAAAGTATAAAAAAGACAAAAATACCATCACGCTGAAAAGTAGTGCCAAACGAGTAATAGGTTGGTCCATGATTTTGGACGGCACCTCACTTTTTTTAACTCTTCTTAGACCTACGTCGGTTATAAAATCTACAGAGCGGTAAAAGAGAAAGCCTACCGAAATCAATATTGCAATAACCAATAGTGAATAATATACAGTTAAGCTGATACCGCTTAACCACGTGATACCTACAGGGATCAAAAGTACTAGATAAAGCAACTCCCTGCCTACGGTGGTATAATCATATGCCTGAGGTGTTGAAAGGAGCATTAACGCAACAGTTGATACCAAATAAATTACGAAACTGGCGAGCATGAATCCCATCAATATATTCTTTATTTTATCCCCAAAATCGTCCTCTTTATCCTCCTGTTTGTTTTTGTTGATCAAACCGTATCCGCAGTAGGGACAATCGTTTCCATCCACCATACTGCCACAGCGTGGACATCTCATAAAATCGGATTGTGAATCGATATATTAACACTTTTCCCTTCATCGGAAACCGAACTAACCCTGACTACTGAAGAAGTACGCCATTTGGTCAAGGTATGGAATTCAACCCTTGGAAAACGGCTTTAGCCTATTTTATAGATCTGCTTCCCCACCGACGAAGCTCGTTTTGTTCTATCTCCGCTATCCACTATAATATCCCTCCCTGTCTTTTCTACACGGCGGGATACTATGGTGTTTAGCAAACTAATTATATATCACCCTTATTCTTTTTTGATAAACATGGTATCAACCAGTGAGAATAGAGAGGTGCCATTTCGCTTTACGCCCGAGGAATTTTCAGGTGCCCTCGGAGATTCGATAACCGTGATACCGCTTCTCATCGGTGTCGCCCTCGTTACCGATGCCAGCCTTGGCCATATGTTCCTTTTCTTCGGTATATTCCAGATAGCCACCGGTCTTTTCTACCGTCTGCCCATGCCGGTTGAACCGATGAAAGCCCTGTCGGCATTGGTCATCGCAGGTGTCCTCACCTATGGAGACATATTATTTGCCGGTTTCATACTTGGACTCGTGTTTTTGACCATCGGTACGATGGGATTGATGAAAAAAGTGAATAAGGTGGTACCGACTTCCGTTGTGAGAGGGATCCAGATGGGGTTGGCCCTGATCTTTCTACGCTCGGCAGTAGGATATTCTTTGACATTACCGTGGCTGGCACTTTCAGGGATAGGGGTGGTCTTGTTTTTTGTTTTATTAAACATTAGATGGAACGTACCCAATGTATCCGCCTTACTGGTCATACTTATCGGTGTGATCTACGGTATTTACACATACGGTTCTCCACCTTTGGGGCTTATCTCAATACCTATCCCAGCAGTACCCATCCCCGATTCGCTGGTCGATTCTTTGGTACAGGGCTCTTTACCTCAGTTTTTTCTAACCGCTGGTAATTCCATACTCGCCACTTCCTTACTATTTTCAGATCTGTTACATCAGAAGGTGGATCCCGATGATTTAACTAGATCCGTAGGAGTCATGAATGTAATATCCCCGATGTTCGGAGGTATGCCCATGTGCCACGGTTCTGGTGGGCTCGCGGGTCAGTACCGCTTCGGTGCTAGGACCGGGGGTTCCAATCTAATACTCGGTACGATTTATATCGGTGTTGCACTGGTAGCCAACTCTCCAGATGCCCTGGCCTTTTTCCCATTAGCCGTACTCGGGGCACTGTTGGTTTTCATAGCTCTAGAGCTAGGACTCGCTGGAAGTAAAACAAAAATATGGTCTGTAACCCTTGTCACCGCTATTGTTGCTCTGCTGGCCAATATAGCGGTGGGTTTCCTTGCCGGATTCGCGCTGTTCAAAGTACGAGAACTGCTGAAAGAAGATAGTTGATCACTTTCTTCTTTTCTTGACCTCGGTTGGAACTATCTTTTCCAGTTTTCCCTTTTCAACTTTCTCGGCCAGCATATCTCTAAGTTTGAACTTCTGTACCTTTCCCCTTCCGGAAACAGGCAGGTCGAAGTCGACGGCTACGTAACGTGGTACCTTTGCACTTGCCACTTTACCATAAAGTGAATCAACTACCTCCTGGCCGGTGAGCTCCGATCCTTCCGTTGGTATTACTGCGGCAGCCACCACTTCACCCAGGTCCTCATCTGGAATACCTACGACAGCCACCTCTCTAATCTTGGGATGTTCGATTAGATACTCCTCTATTTCACGGGGGTACACGTTGAAACCGCCCACAATCACCATGTCCTTCTTTCGACCGACGATGCGGACGTAGCCCCGCTCGTCCATTACCGCCAGGTCGCCGGTATGCAGCCAACCGTTCTCTATTGTTTCTTCGGTAGCCTCTGGATTCTTGTAGTATCCGACCATGACGTTGTAACCCTTTACCATCAGCTCGCCGGTTTTACCGGGGGAAAGTTCGTTTCCCTCATCGTCGACCACCTTTATCTTTTGATCCGGCAGAACTCTACCTACGGTTTCCACCCTATCTTCGATTGTGTCGTCGAATCGGGTCATTGTAACACCGGGTGATGCTTCGGTCAATCCGTAAACTATAGACACATTACATCCTAACTCGTTGATCACCGACTGCATGGTCTCCACCGGACAGCTGGAACCCGCCATTATTCCTGTACGTAGGGTGGACGTGTCGAAATCTTCCTTTCTCGCTAATTCCAGCTCACGTATGAACATGGTCGGTACACCATGGAGCATAGTCGCTCCCTCGTTCTCCACAATCTCCAATGCCTTCCGCGGATGGAATTCCATAATAGGTAACATCGTACCGCCGAAGTCCACCATGAGAGTTATGCTTAGTACGTTTCCGAAACAGTGGCTGAAGGGTACCGGGATTACCAGCTTGTCTTCCGGTCCGGCGTGCAGTTCCTCGCCAATATCTTTCGCATTTTTAACTATCTGATGATGGGTGAGCATAACTCCCTTTGGTTTACCCGTAGTCCCGGATGTGTAAAGTATAAACGTCACGTCTTCAGGATCAATGTCTTCCTTTCTCGCAATATAGTCATCGTCGTTCTCCCATCCCTCTCCCTCTTCGAGGGCCTCTTCGATTGTGACGGTATCCAACTTATCGCTTTCACCCTCTAAAAGTAGTATGGTGTCAAGCTTATCCAGCTTGGGAGCTACCTCCTCAAGGATATCAAGGAATCGGTACTTTCCCGATTTTTCAGTAGTAATAACCGCTTTGGTGTCCGAATCCCCGAACATGTACTCTATTTCACTGCTTCTATACCACGGGTCAGTAGGCACCACGACGGCGCCGATCTTTGGAATCGCAAACCAGGCCACTATCCATTCAGGTGTGTTGGTTAGCCATATCGCCACCTTGTCTCCTTTGCCTACTCCTCTTAACATTAGGAACCTTGCCAGTCGTTCGGCTTCCTCGTTGAGCTCTTTATAAGATATCCGGCGGCCTTGGAACACCACTGCGTCCTTATCAGGATATTTCTTTGCCTTTTCCTCGAGTAACTGTCCTATGGTAGTTTTCATTTTGCGACCTCTTTGAAGTTCTATTCGGCGGCTATTGGAAAAACAGATATAAGTGTTACGCTTGATTATCGAGCTGTTCGTTTAGATGAATTTATGACCTGGTCTCATCTGTTTTCACACCCCTAACTACGTATCCGTTGTGTCCCAAACCATCGAAACTTGGGCGAACTCCCCCTTCGCTAACTACCATCTTCCTTTCAAATACTTCCGAGCACTCGATATCTATAAAAATTCGATCCAGCATCTCTTTATAGGTGCGTTCCACCTGATTCACGGTGGGTACGTAAGCCAAGAAAGAACCTCCTTTTTTAAGTGCCCCTATGACCAAATCCATAGCGTCCCACGGCTGCGGTATGTCTACCACGAAGGCATCCACTTCTGTTTCTACAACGTCCTTGGTAACGTCTCCTATCTTCGGTACCCACCGATCCTCGTATCCAAAGGACCTAACGTTTTCACGAGCTATCTTCAGATGGTCCTTTTCGAGTTCGTAGGTGTAAACCTTACCTTGATTCCCCACGGCGTTCAACAATGCGGCGCTCAACATCCCGGAACCCGCCCCACCCTCGACCACCTTATCGCCGCACCCAATATCACACTTGTGTACTATCACTGAGGCCATGATTGGTTGTACTATCTGCGGCCCTCTCCTGATGATTTCCGGCCCATGCCTCAGGGTCGGTTTAAGTACGTGGTAGGTATCCCTACCTAGGTTAACCGCGCTCCCGAGAGACTCGCATATGAATTTACCTGTATCGACCACTCCTATACCACGGACCCTTTTGGTTTCTCCGGTCACCTGTAAAAGCTCCATCGATTTCGGGCTCCACAGCATTATCCAGTCCCCTTCAGATATCATCTATTGCACCACCCCACCCTATGCGGGTGTATAAATAAAAGGTTTCTTGGGATGAAAAAAGGGCCGTTCCTCAACGAATGTGAGAGAGATGAATGTGAACTACCAAAATCATGGTTATGTTGAAGAAGAGTGGATGATCAAAAAAAGTAACTCTAGATTACGGATGTGTATGAGTAAGTTACCGGAAGTGAAAGGAATAATTTTGCAGGTGTAAGCGAGAGTGATTCAGATTCAAGGAGTTCAACAATTGGAGCTGATGAGTTAAAAGAACAGCAAAACAATCGCCGCTCCGGCACCGATAACAATGAACTGCATAGTGGGGATCTCTTTTGTGTGATGTGGAAAACGGTATTTCAGCTTCTTTTGCAGTACGAAAACTAAAACAAAATAGATTAAAAATGCTGCTGGGATTAGAACTGGTGTGAGAACAGATAAAACTGCAATCAAAGCAAAAAAATCTTCCTTCGAAACCGGTGCTATTGTTTTATAGTAGAAGAACAAAAGAAGAAAGGCGACAAATGACCATTTTGCCGCTAATAGATATGACGCATCCGGCCTTAACAGTAGATCATATAGGAAGAAAATTGGGGGAAAGACGAGCCAAAGTTCGGTAAGATATCTTCTATTACCCCAATTCTTCATATCTATTAGTGATTTTACGGTGGCCGCTCCAAGTAAAAACAAGAGTGCGTAAACCTGAAACTCCTGCATCACTATGTCGACCATGTTCCCCTCTTGTTCAACGCTCCGTTTTACTCTTGGAGGGCCTTGAGCGCTCTGCACCTTTACCTTTCTTTCTCAGACCCCTCGATTTTTTACCGGAAGAGGTAAGTCCCCGGAATACCCTTCCCTTCTGATGAACTTCGCATATCCAGTTAATTTTGGGATCGTTTTTGATAACTGGATGATGGGGGTCAACCATAATGATTTCATAATACTTGTACCGCCCGTCCTGAGCCACCCAGTACGAGTTAAGAACACTTAGGTTCGGATACCTTTTAGCGGCACGTTCTTCAGTGATCCGCTGTAAATTTTTTCTAGGAGTAAGTTTTTTGAAACCCATCCTGGTAGGTCCTCGTCCACCCTTGGGTCGAGACTTTCTCCGACCACCACGCCGAACTCTGCCTCTTACCAAAACGTATCCCTGTTTAGCTTTGTAACCCAACGAACGAGCTCTATCCAATCGGGTAGGGTGTTCGACACGTTTAAAATTCTCATCACGTCTCCATTCCTTGAGCCGCTCGATCCTGAGTTCCTTAAGATAACCTTCTTTGGGGTCTTTCCAAGTATCTCTTATATACTTGTACATACTCCCCTTATTCTCTACAGTCTCTTCTTCATCCCCGTCGAACATTTCTTCCATTTTATCTGCCATGTTTACACTTCCTTGTTTTTGGATTCACCCTTAAATGGGCACATCTCCTGCGGGTTTACACCCCGCCGCTGCAGTCTGCTTACAACAATGGTATATATATCTCTTTTCCCGTACACAGATCCATTTTCATCCCAAAATTATAAACGAGATTGGTTTTTCTCCAATCCTATCTAACATGAAGTCCAACTCCAAACTCGGAATGATCGGCAGGGGTCTCTCTTGCAAATATCGATGGGTAATCCTTGTTCTGCTGTTCATGACCGTCCTAATCGCATTCATAGGCAGACTTAGCACCTCGGTGGCTTTGGATGCCATAGGTGGCGATCTGGTATGGTCAAGAGCACAGACCGGCTTTCTCGGCGGCCTTCTAATGGGTATATTCCTGGTAAGTTATGGATTCTCTAATGTAATATTCAGCCCTAACATAGATAAGTACGGTTCCAAAGTGGTGCTTACCTTCTCTATGACAGGATGTTCCTTCGCCGTGTTCCTTGGAGCCTTTTACGGCCACGTCTATTCTCTTTTCTTGGTATCGAGATTATTACTCGGGTTGGCTCAGGGAGTACTCTTCCCATTGGCCACAAAGGTTATCGCCGGTTGGTACACGGCGGATCAAAGAGGAAAGGCGAATTCGATATTCATGATAGGTGCGCCTATAGGTGTTGCCCTTGCTCCGATCATAATGGGACCTGTAATACACTCCTTCAACTGGCAGCTGTCCTTCTATTTGGTTGCCGCCATGGGGTTCATACTGGTCGTCCCTATTTTTCTGTTTGTCAGGGACCGTCCTTTTAACAGGGATAAGCCGGTGATGGAGAAGAAGAATATCCACTTGAAAAAAGCCTTTAAGGAACTGCTAGCGGACGGCGATTTTCGATTGATCCTTGTCGGTTTTACCACGGTCAACACGGTCTGGTGGGGTACCTCTCTATGGGTACCGACGTACCTTGAGCAAACCACGGGAGTGAACATCAGCGAGATGGCCTATCTTGCAGCTATACCATACCTGGGAGCTATTTTTGGACTGCTTATAGGTACCCGGATCAGCGAGGTAAAGGGAAATCCAAACCAGGTGATAATGTTTTCACTTTTCATGACCGCCGTGATGGTGGGAGTTCTCACATTTTCACCCATACCCGGTATAGGCATGGCGGTATTATTACTCACCCTGGTGTTCTTCTTCGGACAGCTTTCTCCACCCCTGTTTTTTACCAAACTACAGAATACTATAGACGGAGACGAGCTCGGTTCGGCGACTGGGTTGATGAATGGAATCGCCAATACGGTAGGAGTTCTCGGACCGGTCACAGTGGGTGTCGTAGTGGCTATCAGCGGCTCATACGATATAGGAATATTATCGATTTCAGCCATCTCTCTACTAGGTCTGATCAGCTTTAAGCATCTGTTAAGGTGAGGGAGGGGTAAACTATATATAGAACCTCAATCATCATTACAACATAAACATTACAATATATCGTTGTATAGTCAAGAGCGTGATAAGGTGGCAAAAGGAGAAAGAGTTCTAAAAGTTGCAGAAGCAAAATCTTCCGACGTGGGAAGGGGATTGGCTCGTATAGACCCGGAAGTCAAGGAAAAACTCCAGCTCCAAAGCGGAGACATCATCATGATCATCGGTGATAAGGAAACCGCTGCAAAACTGTGGGCAGGA
>JAFDUB010000041.1 GCA_019594025.1 Thermoplasmata archaeon | reverse complement strand
CCCTTTTTGAAAACGTGTTTTTTCAAGTCGTCTAGAATACCCTTTCCGTCATCTTCCACCTTGACAATCACTTTGTCGTTTACTCTTTCCGTACTTATCTCTATCTTCGAACATCCGGAATGTTTTATAGCGTTGTCGAGGAGGTTGGCCAACACCTCGTTGATGAGGGGACCAGCTAAGACTGATAATTTATTTTCGTCGTAAACGACTTCTATACCAGTTTCATTTAGACTTCTCTCAATTCCAGAGACGCTCTCTATTATTACCTTGTCTAAGTCGGTATTTTGCAAGCTGTTCTCATCGATTCTTTTTAGTATCCCCACAGTTTCGATTAATTCTTTACACTCATTTATCACGGATATAAACTTTTCCAAGTAGTTTGTTTGCTCTTCTGTAAGGTTTGTATCTTGTAGAAGACATATATATCCGTGGATGACCTGAATTTTATTCTGTATATCGTGTCTAAGCAAGGATCCAAAAAATTCTTCTTTCTCCGCTCGATCCTCGTGTTTGGAACGATGTTTGATAATGTTAAAGACTAAACCGCTATCGTCGGTATCTACCTTTTTAGATTTAAGTTCCACTTTTAAAGGATATCCTTCAGATGTATATAATTCGGTATTCGATTTAAACTCCAGAGAACCGGCTGAAAGAAAATCCTTTAATTCCCTACCACCTCTTTTATCCATAATCTCTGAGAGAGATATGTCGTCAAAATCATCGTATCCAAGAGAACGTTCTGCCCTTTGATTAACACTCAATATTTTTCCTTTTTTGTTGGTGATAAGTATCATGTCATCGATGTCGTCCATTATTCTTTTATGGAGAGCTATAATCCGTTTATCATATTTCTTTTTATTACCAAGTAGTTTATTGAAGATTAAACCAACACTTACTTCCGGTGTGTCTTTATGAAGAGGGACCGCATAGGATATCGGTAAATTTTCATGTCTCTTTATTCTCCAGTCGAGAACAAGCCCACTTGGATTCTTATCCAAACATTCCACACATTTACTTATCTTTCGGATATCCTTTTCAAGATAGTTTTTAGATTTTTGTAAATAATTCAAAACTCTTTTATCCATCTCTTCGTCGGCCACGGAGGAGTGTATAGATAATTGAAATACCTTCTGGTCTTCTTCTGCTATTCCCTCTTTGTTATCCTCCTTTGCCATTTGTTACCACATCGGTATTTACCTACTCCGATATAATATTACTTTGTACGGCCACACAAAAGGTCTATCTCTTTTTTAATATAACATCGAACCGGGCTCCACCTAATTCTGAATCCTTCAATTCAACATATCCACCGTAGGTTTCAGCGATTCTTTTAACAAGGTGTAGCCCGAGACCGGAGCCGTGAGAGTCACTACTCCGCACTCCTATATCAAATACCTTCTCTTTTTTGTCCTCAGGAATACCTTCACCATCGTCTTCGACGGAGACGGTTACGCTAGAATTGTCTGCGTGGGTGGATATTCGTATTCTAGTTCCTTGGGAATGTAACAATGAGTTGTATATAAGGTTGGAAAATAGTTCTTCAAGGAGCGGCCCGCCCTTTGCGACATGACCCTTCAGATTTGATTCCAGCTCAAACCCTTTTTCTTCGGCCATCTGCTGGTTTTTTTGAATGGCCGTCCTAATAAATGATGATATATTTACCATATCAATTTTTTCCGTCAGATCAGCGTCTCGAATTTGTTTTATCTTTTCTAGAAGATGTGTTCCTTCTTTCAGACCGCGGTAGGCCCTTTCCGCAAAATCCCGTTCCTCCTCGGATAACTCTTGGGATTCCAACAAAAGGTCCAAGTAACCTTGGGAAACCAGTGTTTTGTTTTTTAGATCGTGGCGTATAAGAGAGTGTAGTAGTGTATCCCTTTCTTCCATGTATATCTTTTCAGTGATGGCCCTGAATAGAACGAATATTACGATGACCTGCTCTTCTTTTTTTATACACGTTGCTCGGATGTCCATTATATGTGTCTTTCCATGTACACCCTTTATGTGGTAGGTACCTTCAACGTAGTTTTTCTTTCCTCTCAACTCCCCGACCTGTTCCATGGCCCTTTCGTGTTCCTTCTTTGGTAGATTTACAAAATCTAATATGTTTTCTCCAATAACGTCTGTTCTTTCAATCCCTAAAAGCTCCTCACCTTTTGCATTCAGATCCAAAATCCTCAACTCGCCATCGAGAACAGAAATGCCTTCATTCGTTCTTTCAAACAATACTTGATATTTTCTCTCGCTATTCAAAAATTCTTTTGTATACTGTTTTACAAGATTCTTAAGTTCCTCCTCCCCAACAACTTCCATTTTCTCTTCGTCCGAAATCCCCTCTGGCAGCCTCCTTATTATATATACAAACTCGTCAATATCACCATAGTTGGCTTTTATGTAATTATAACAACGACGAAGTACGGCACGAGCATGATTTGGCTCGGTGACTCTTACATGTACCTCCAGCATTTTATTCATCAACGCTGAAAAACTTTGTGAGATCATATGGATTCTGTTTTCCTCAGCCAACCTATCGGTGTTTCTAGCTATGGAATTATAGTTCAAAGTATTTTGCTCGGTAAGTTTGTAACCTCCGAACAATAAAGGATTCTCTTCACCAAACTCCTGGAATATTCTTTTTATCAAGTTACGTCCTAGGTCAGGGCTGATCTCCAGGAGATATAGATTAACAAATTCGACCCATATGTTTAGCAGCAGCACGTCCTTTCTAAATTTCTTGATTTTAAAAGGAGAGAGTAGTGTTTTTTTCTTTTTAGTCAGTGATCTATGAATACTCCATTCGTTTAAAATGAGCATGATGCCGATTACAAAGAAAACCGCGTCGAACAGGAGTAACCTATATGCCCTGGTTGGAGCAGTGAATATCATAATAGATAAAAACACTATCAGTACTGTTGCAAGTATTAAAGTGACGAACCTTTTTGAACCGTACGGTACGTTAATTATCTTATCCATTAATGTGTCTCCGAAGTAGGTTTTGGAGTAGGACTTGAAATGAAGGTATACACCGATAAATACAACGAAAATACCGATAGTTATCATAAGGAGTGTAAATAAATCTACCATATAATCTATTAAAAAAACCAGGTATGCATAAGCTCTTATTGACAAACCGATGATAGCAATCCCGCTTCCCCCAAAAATAACCATCTGAGGGAACCTGTCTTTCATACGTTTGGAGTTCTTAAACACTAAATAAATAAATAACAGCTGGCATAGGATTATCCCAACACATACGAAGAATCGTATGCCGTTTGAGGTCATATACTGCGCACCTCGGAGAACATATTTTTTACATCGTCCAACGAGTGTTCATCTACAATATTGGAGTTCACTACCGCCATGAGAATGTTGTTTTCCTTTGGTAAATCACGGGAAATGTGCTCCGTGAAGTTTTTAACGTAACTACCTCCGTAGGATATGATCAAGGTGTCCAAACAGTCTATGAAAACTACAGCTTTACTTGATTTTAAGTAAAAGTTCAGTATTTTATCGTTCAAATCCTGGAGTTCCATTATAGATTCTTTCTTCTCATCGGTAAATATGGGTAAGATACTGCATCTATCGCCTTCTATAATATCCAATTTGGTCCTATCGTATTTGGTTATTGAGAGTAATTCGTATCCCCAGGCGATTAACTCGGATATCCCCTTATACTGTTGATAAGGGCTTGTGGTAATCAACAGATAAGAAGTTCCGGGTTGGTATTTAGAGATAGCCACTGGAACTTTACCGGTATAGAAAATATCAAGTGCGCCGTGGCTGTAAAGGAAGGCACCATGGTTGAAGACTACTTCGTCCAACCATTCATTCGCGCTATCAGGGTCGGTTTTCTTTAACTCCTCGTAAGTGGCGTTTATCACTTTGGCACTTTTACGAACGATGGCAGGACTAACTTCCATGCTCTTTAATCCCCGCAGTAGTGTGTCAACACAGGCTTTCAAATCTTCGAAACTTAAGCCTTTAATATTAACAAGGAAAATCTCTTTTTTTTTGATGGTGACGAGTTTATTCAAACCCATAGCCTCTATATACAGTGTGAATTTACCTATCTTTTCACCTAATTCCTCACCCTGCAAAGTCTCATAAAAGGTTGCTAAAAAGTCGAGATACGCGTTGGTTATCTTTGAAGAGGTTTCAGCCTTTATCTCTCCTGCTGGTAATCTTATGCCCCTGGCTATTACCATAAATGAAAGCAAGTTTATGACTCCTCCGAAGGGGGGGGTTTCAGGATAAATGTTCAACCATATGTTTGTTAAAAGCGTACCACCTACATTGATTACAACCCAACCGAACAGTATAGTCCATATCTTCATTTTCAGAGAGGGATGTTTCTTTAGTATATACGCACCGACTATCATTATGGCGATGGTGTGTGCTACGGCGATGGAACCGATCACCATCATAAAGTTCCCTTCGAAGGCATATGTCCAGCCGTAAGTCGTAGTCCAGGTCATATAAAAGGGTTGGATAAAAAGACCATATACCGCAAAGGGAAGGACTGGTAGAACGACCAACACATAATACCATTTTTCTTTAGGAATGTTCAACATGGAAGCTATAAGAAAACCGGTACCGAGCAGGCTGGTGAAGACTACTATGCCGTAAAAATTTTTTGAAATTCCCACGTTAGGAGCGTTTTTGTTTAGGAAAACAGCTATCTGCCAGGCGGCAATCAATAATCCGAATATGAAAAAATAACGGGACGTCCAGCTTTGTGGACTTTTTTTGAGTACATAGGCGGCAACTGAGATAATAACTAAAGCCGACAACAAATATTGAACGGTCCACGGTAAGAAATGCCATCCTTGCAGCATGGTTACACACTTGTTAGTAGTTCGATTTCGTCCTTTTTTTCGGGGTTTAGTATTTTTGGTGTTTTGTACTGTCCTATAGGCACCCCTTGGTTCATCTTCTGTAGAGAGTACCTCATAAAGGAACCTTTCTTCAGGTATTTCACCTCTACAATTTGCTTAGGTGATGAGATACTAAAATCCTTTATCAACTCTCTAAATTCAGGTGATAAGTTACGGAGAACATTAAAAACCTTTTCTTCCGCCTCTATAGCACTGAGTTCCCAGTCCCTTTCCATGATCAATAGTAATTTTTCAACCGGATCTATTGTTTTTGTGAAGGTCCATCTATTGGAATTTTCTAGATCTGCAGTTTCCATTATCTCGAAGGCCATATTCTCACTTATGGCCACATAGTCTCTAAGGACAAGCATATTTTCCTTTCTACTTTCAAATGTAAATATCGGCATTCCATCGTCCCTGTGCTCCACCACTCGCAAGAGATCTCCAAGAGTATATCTGAAGAGCATTGAGCCGAAGGGTGTGCCTACTATCTCGTACACCCCTCCCTTTTTCAACTCGTCGATAGTGTACAAAACGCCCTTCTCATTTAAAAACTCGAAGTACATACTTCTGACCGAAGGCATGAGATCGATTCTTCTGTCGGGCGTACCGTGCATCACGATACCGTACTCCGTCGAACCGTACATATTCAATGGACTTACACCGAACTGTTCTTTCAGATATTCAGCGTACAATTTTGTATCGAGCCCGGCGGTGCACAGTCCTTTAACCGAAAGCACTTCTTTTGCCTTCTTAATCTCTTTCGAGGTTAAAACTTCTTTTAAATACAGCAAATACAAAATCACCTTCTTGATACCGGGCTGCATAGACTGGTAGTAATCCTTGTACAGTTCATCGGGTGCAACTACCGCCTGGGAAAACATGTAAAAGGTTGAAGCCATAGCGGTGGCGACGTCTATATTTTTACCTTCTTTTACTGCTTTGATTATCATATTGAGTTTTTTTCTCATATCCTTTAATTCGTCGGTTTTTTCGATGGGAGGGAAGCAGTTGAAATTCTCATCTAGCAACTTCATCGCATGTCCTACCATGTAAGGGATCGGTACCCCCATATTAAGAACAGTGTCGCCGTATTCGAGTTTTGTCTCACCCCAATCCTCACTGCATCCCAGCACAATACCAGCGGTCGCCTCTTTTTGCATGTTTTCTACGAAGGGATCTCCATGAAAGAACCACTTGCTTTCACCCAAGGATCCGGTGGTTTTGGCACATATCCCGTAATCGTAAGGGAGCCACCCTCTGAATATACTTTTAGTCTTTTCCTCTAAGGATCGGTAATAGCTATGCCAAGTTATTCCATTGGGCTTTGGACGTCTTCCCAATATGCTCTCCATATGTTTTCCGAGCGTATGGAGTATTGGATAATCTTCGTAAGAGGTGACCGGTATGTCGTCCATGAAGTTAGGTTTCTGGGAACATACTTGTTTCGCTGTTTTGGTTCCGGACCACCTGTTAAAATGCTTTTTAAAAAGTTCTTCGCTTTTCTCTAACTGTATGCTGAAATCTTTTTCGTAGAAACTGCAGAAACTATACCATAGGTCGTCTCCCTTCTCCATTTTTTCACCTATATTATATAATAACACATCGGGTATAAGTGTTTTTCCAAAAGAATTAATAACTAATTGGATAAATACATCCTCATGGAACAATATGACGTTGTAGTCGTTGGAACCGGCCCTGGGGGATATACCGCCGCACTTTATACTGGAAGATACAATTTGAAAACATTAACAATCGGTGAATTACCGGGAGGTATGATGTCTGAGGCCTACGATGTATGTAATTTTCCATCACATGAGAACATAAGCGGTATGGAGCTCATGAATAAGATGGAAGAGCAGGTAAAGGGCCAGGGGGTCGAGGTTAAGATAGATTCTGTTGAATCCATAACCGGGGAGGACCTTAATTTTACCGTTCATGCAGGCAGGGGAGAGTATCGGTGTAAGAAAGTTATCCTTGCAACCGGTACGGAAAGGCTGAGGCTCGGGCTCGAAAGGGAGGAGGAACTCACCGGTAGAGGTATCAGTTACTGCGCTACCTGTGATGCAGCTTTCTACGGCGGTAAAAAGGTGGGCGTGGTAGGTGGCGGTGACGCGGCTCTTTCTTCCGCACTGCTCCTGTCACAGTATGCAAAAACAGTTTACATAATATATCGACGTGATAGTTTTTTCAGACCTGAACCTATAAGGGTAAAAGAGGTGGAGAATAAAGGGAACATCGAATTCATGTTCGACTCGGAGGTTCTTTCTCTTATAGGTGATGAAAAATTAACTTCCGTAAGAGTACGCCAAAAGGATAAAGAAAAAACAATGGAGTTGGATGGATTGTTCATTGAAATCGGGGCGAAGCCGAATTCATCCCTTGGTCAGGAAATGGGGTTATCCACAAAGGATGGGGGATACATCGAGACAGATAGGGAAAGACGTACCTCGGTACCGGGTGTGTACGCCGCCGGCGACGTAATCGATTCTCCTCTTAAGCAGGCGATTACCGCAGCGGCCCAGGGGGCTGAAGCTGCAGCAACACTTTTCGAGGATTTGAAACGTTCAGAAGTAGTAAAAACAGAATGTGGTGTTTTCACTGGATCGTAAAAATATATACGCCGTAACCATAGCGGTCTGTACAGTGGTTATTATCATTATCTCTTCACTTTATTTACCGGCATTTTTTAGGGAGAGAGGGGATTTCTACACCTCCTTCGAGTACTCCCAGATGTACCTGAACGATGACAGGTACAGCGAACTTCTTATAGAATACAATTACATCATGGGTTATCCTCCATCCTCTACCGCTAGGGAATCCTTAATCTCTACAATTTATGAACTATGTGAAAAAGACGAAGTTAAAGATATCGTGGGAGAAGGGATCCCCTTCAGACTTGGAAGAACCAAATACAGCAGCGAGCACATCGAATTGTTATTTGAAGAATACAGTTCCTATGAACGAAGGGGTACGTTGATGGTCCTAAATGTGTTGTATTTGGACGGTGAGTGGGAACAAAAATCTAACGTACTGGGACTTTCTTTCGGTGGAGAATATATTGTAGTGTTCAAAGAAACGATGTATGTTCTCACTCAAAACAGTCAAAACCTTGAGGTCGAAGACGTAGAAACCTCGGTATTGATACACGAATTCGGCCACATACTCGGCCTGGTGGGTATAGGTTACGAATCGGAACACGAGGACGAGGATTACGAGCACCACTGTGACGAATCCGCTGGTAGGTGTGTCATGTCCGCTTCGGTCCAGATAAGGATTGGTGCCTATACGGAACCTCCTCCCAGTGAATTCTGTCAATTGTGTTCGGACGATATAGAAAGGATCAGGTCCATGGAGGACGATTGGGGGCCTGAGGAATACCTGACCTTGATGGTTATTGGGGGGCAGGGGGTTATTGGTGTTGTTTGGGTCGCGGTTTGCCTTTCAAAAAACGGTAAAGAAGATTACGAATTGTATCAACAGTATTACGACGACTCGGAAAAGAAAGTTTACTGAAGCTCGTATGTGAAGGAGAGGTTTACCTCGTCTTTCTCCTTTTTCTCCATAACTTCTTTCAGTCTTATAACTTCTAAGTTTTCTCCCTCCAGCTCTTTGGTTAGACCTCTAACATGTCCATCACCGACCACCGCTAGTACCTCCCCAAAACGTTCTTCCAGTTTCCTAAGATTATTGGCCATGAAAGTATTCCTTTCATCTATCAGTATGCGGGAAACCGAGGGCATGCTTTTTTCAACTATCTGCATATAGCTCTCCTCGTTCTCCTGGTACCGTTCCATCTCTTTGTCGATCCTTTCTTTGCCTACGAACAGCCCTCCAGCCATACCGGCCAACAGGTATATCTTCTCCTTTAAACTCATGGCCTCCATTAGACGTTTGAATGTGTATGTGGCCGGTAAGTCGATGAAGGCGACAGATGCACCGGTCTTTCGGGCGGTATCAACGGCGACTTTCATCTCGCTGCCGGGCTGAACACCGTATTCATCACCGATTCTTTTTTGTATGTATGCCATGATCCTGTATATTAATGGAACCCTTTCTCTGGAAGATGGTTCTTTCAGTGCCTCGTAACGAGCTCTGTCCAGCTCCACCGCCACCACTTTAGGTCCCCTAGAACGTATCTCCTCTTTCAACCGATCGTGGACGTCGAATACGTGCGCGATACCTATGATAGTAATCATTTGCGTCTTGGAACCACACCTCTATTATAAATAACTGTTGAAATCAATGCACGTGGTTTTCAGGTGGATGACAGATAGTCTGAACGATATCGTCTCCACAATTGTCGCATTCTATTTCCAGGGTAGTATGCTGTATGTTGAACTCTTCATGCAGTACATTTCTAACCTTCGCTTTGATAATACCTCCTTTGGACAACATCTGATCGTCCACTACCACATGGGCTGAAAAAGAACGCAAACTAGAGCAAAGAGTCCAAATATGCACGTCGTGTACTTCCCTCACCCCTTCGACGTTTTCCAACCTCTCAACTATGTCTTTTACATTGAGACCCTCTGGGGTCCAATGCATGATTATAGATATCGACTCTTTGAGCAGTCTCACCGCACCTGAGACCACGAACACAGCGATTATTATACTTATGATAGGGTCGATGAGATGATTGCCGGTATAAATTATCAAAACAGTTCCTATCACAACACCTATGCTGGAAAAGGTGTCTGCCAGAAGATGTAGATAGGCACCTCTCACGTTTATATCTGCGTTTCCGTGTAGCAGGTAAGCCCCCACCGCATTACCCACCAATCCAACGGAAGCGATGATCAACATAGGTGTGGTTACAACCTCCTCGGGCTCGATGAAACGACCGTATGCCCTATAAAATATGTATCCGCACACGAGTAAAAGAAGTATGGAGTTAAAAAAAGCGGAAATCACCTCCGCACGGTGATAACCGAAGGTGGCTTTGTCGTGAAATTCCTCCGCCGCAAGTCGGACGGCTATGAGAGCGCTGCTGATTGCTAAAACATCGGTGGCAACATGTCCCGCGTCTCCAAGCAGTGCGAGGGAGTTGGTAACGAAGTAACCGATTAACTCCGCAAACAGTATACCGATGTTGATTAACAGTGCCGCCCACAGTCTCTTTCTTATGCTCGAAAACAGTTTCATCCTCTTAATCCCCATTGATTTTATTTATCATTACCTTCTTTACCTCGTCGAACCCAAATTTGCGATAGAAAGATATGCCCCTCTGATTTGATGAAAGCACTTCGAGTTTTAATATCTTCACCCCCTCCTTTTTACACTGTTCTTTTTCGTTGCTTATCAACCTACCTCCGATACCCTCTCCAAAGTGATCCGGGTGTACAACCATTGTAACTACTTCCCTCACCTTATCTCCCGTGACTACATCGGTATAGCCTAGGGAATGCAAGAATCCCATGATACGGCCCTCATACTCCAGAACCATCAACCGATCCTTATCTAATCTTGAATTCAAGAAGTTTTTCAGCGATTCACCGTCAGAACTGATCTCCTCGCTATCCCACACCGGTTCCATCCCCTTTAATTCTAACCTTAATATCTCATCTAAATCCGATTCCTCCGCCTTTCTTATCTTTCGCACCATTTGTCCATCATAAAGGGGTAAAAAGATATTAGTTTAACGGTTCGATTGTTTTTCACACCAGCAAATACTAAATAACGCATTACAGATGGGTATATAGATAGGAGAAGCAAGATGAAGATACTCATCCTTTGCATCGACCGGGACGATGATATAGGTTCGAAAACTGGATTGGAAACACCCATAATAGGTAGGGAGGCCAATCTTAAAGCAGCCATAGCTCTTGGTTTAAAGGACCCGGAAGATTCCGACACCAACTCTATTTTCTCTGCAGTATCCACCTACGACGATTTAAAGGAGAATGGAGAATACGTCGAGGTGGCTACGGTCTGTGGTTCTCAAAGCATAGGATACAAGTCCGACCTTCAGCTGAGTCGAGAATTGGACGAGGTTATTGAAGAGGTACATCCGGACAGCGTTATTCTTATATCGGACGGTGCTGAAGACGAGTATGTAACTCCCATCGTATCTTCCAAAGTGGATATCTCCCACGTAAAGACGGTATACATCAAGCAGAGCGAAAGCGTAGAAAATATATACTATATGCTGGTGAAAACCTTACAGGAGGATAAAACCAAGAAAAAGATTTTGCTCCCGATATCACTCGCCCTTATGGTGTACGGCTTTTTTGGCTTAGTAGGTCTTTTCTGGGATATCACAATCCGAGGGGGCGAAGCGTTGACAGGCCTTTCAGGGTTTGGAATCGTGATGATCTCTTTTGTTTTAGGTGTTTACATATTCGCCCGAATACATGATCTAGACCACAAGTTGTACGAGTACTATAAAGGCCTAAGAAATGCCGTTAGCACCGCCGCGGTGTGGCTCCCTTTTACCATCGTAGGGATATTTATTGTATTAGCCGGGGCGGCATCCGGATGGAATACCATAATGGAGATTGAAGGCGAATCTCCTTTGATTATATTCTTGACCTTTTTTCAATCGGTAATTTGGTGGTGGATAGGGGGTATATTGATTCATGAACTGGGACAAGTCATTCATCTGTACCTTACCCAAGGAAAGATAAAACGTTCTTTCTGGGCGGTGGTCACTTCGCTGTTAGCTATTACCTTCATCCTCTGGGGAACCTTTGATTATATTCAAGTAATGGTGTACGGTGAAGAGGTGATGAGTGTTCTGCCCATGGTGGCTATTAACATCGCATTGGGTCTCTCTATAGCGGTATTAGGTGGTTTGACACACAAGTCCGTTAAGGGGGAAGAAGACGATGGTGAGTGAGTCCCGTGGATTACGATGAGTGGTGTCCCATCTACATGGAAATTTTACAGGACTTCGGTTATTCTCAAAAAGAAGATATCGAATCTGCACGTCTTCTGCAACAATTAAGGGGAAGCGATGGTTTATCACCGTTAAAAGAATTGAAGGGAAAGAAGGTGGAGATACAGGGACCTTTCATGAAAGAGCCATACACGGATATACAGATCCCGGCCGGTTCAGCTCTTTCTGTAGCGTTAAAAAACGGAGGAGAACCCTACATGATCGTTACAGACTTAGACGGAGATACTCATACCCAGCTGAGCATCAATCTGGATGGTGTTCCTGCTGTGATACACGCCCATGGAGATAATATAGATATGGTGAAGAGATGGGGGCCACGCTTTCTAGGTCATGTGGTTTCTACATGCCAGTGTGAGCCGCTAGAGAAAGTATATAACTTCGGTGGATTTACCGACGGGGATAGAGCGGTTTTTATAGCGGACCATTTTCAAGCCAAAGAAATAATCCTAAATGGTTGGGATTTTGAAACCCCTGTAAAAGATGGGGGTGTAAAAAAACATAAACTCCAATGGGCCGAGAGGTTAATAGACCTTGTTAAAACACCTGTTACCTATTTAGGTTGAGTGGTTTGGGAATCTATCCAGTTCAAGTAAGGGCGAGAACCATTTTTTATAGGCAGTTCCAAAGCACAAGGTAATTCATAAGGGTGTATCTCTGTAAGCACATCGATCACGTCGTCAACCAGTGCTTTTTTTGTCTTAAGCAGTACCGCTACTTCTTTTTCACTGGTTATCTCCCCCTCCCAACAGTAGGTTGATCTCATCTTAAAGGCGTTGGCACAGGCTATAAGCTTTCTTTGAATAAGTTCTTTGGCTACGTTTTGTGCGTCTTCCTGACTTGCCACCGTAGTGTAGACAATCGAGTACATAAATCCATATTCCTATTTTGGTTTAATAACATTATTCCCTAACTGTGCGGGGAACCTTTAAATACAAGCCCCAAAATTGTATGGAAACCTTGGTGATGGAGATAATATGCAAGGGGAGTCTAAAATACAGATAGAAAAGATAACGGAGTGTCCTGAATGTCAGAGCGAACACGTATCCAAGGACTACGATAGGGGTGAGATTATATGCGAGAAGTGTGGACTGGTACTAGACGATTATTATATAGACGAGGGACCGGAATGGAGGGCGTTTGACAACGTTCAAAGAGAAAATCGAGCACGGACCGGAGCCCCCATGAACTATTTAACCCATGATAAAGGATTGTCCACACATATTTCATGGAAGAACAAAGATGCTTATGGAAGGACGATCCCGCACAAAAACCGTGGTCAAGTGTACAGGGTTAG
The DNA here is from genome assembly GCA_019594025.1 of Thermoplasmata archaeon. Taxonomy (GTDB): domain Archaea; phylum Thermoplasmatota; class Thermoplasmata; order Halarchaeoplasmatales; family Halarchaeoplasmataceae; genus Halarchaeoplasma. Next base: position 380 of record JAFDUB010000041.1, on the reverse strand, counting down.
AAAATGGCACAGGCGCATAAGAATATCTAATGCCACCGAAAGGAACCTTGCCTCAGCGTTAAGAGAGCTTGACCGCCTATCTTCTAAAATGGGGCTGCCTCGGAGTATCAGAGAAACCGCCGCGATGATTTATCGTCAGGCCGTGGAAAAGAATCTCATAAGGGGTCGCAGCATAGAAACGGTCATAGCTTCTTCTTTATACGCAGGATGTCGAAAGTGTGATGTTCCCCGTACTCTTACTGAAATATCAAAAGCGGCGGAGATAGATGAAAAACAGATAGGACGGGCATACCGGTTTCTTTCAAGAGAGCTCGGTCTAAAACTGATGCCTACCCGGCCCGAAGAATATATCAACAGGTTCTGTAACAAACTTGAACTTG
>JAFDUB010000031.1 GCA_019594025.1 Thermoplasmata archaeon | reverse complement strand
TCGTTTATCACGTATCTTTTCGCGGATTTTAAGGCCGTGCTCAAAGTATTCTAAAGCCTTATCTAAATCCCCCTTGTAAAGGTACACGTTACCCACGCTGCTGACCGATGTTGCGATACCGGACTTATCTCCGATCTTTTCCATAACTTCTAAACTCTTTTCATACCGTTCAAGAGCCATATCATACTCTCCTCTATAGAGATGTATGTTACCTGCGGTACGTAGGGCGTTACCCATATCTCTATCTCCACCTACTTCGTTAAATAAATCGATGGATTCGGAGAGTAGATCCATAGCCCTATCGAAATTACCTTTTCTATAATGGATGTTCCCTTCTACAACCAGTATTCTTCCCAATTCCGCAGCACGGTTGGTAACGAAGAAATCTTTGGCCTTTTTGATCACATATTCAGACTGAGTTATATCTCCGATCTTATGGTATACCTCGGCGGTCTTCCTAAGATTCCTTGCTTTAGTAACTATATCTTTTGTAAGCTCCGCAGCACGGTTGAAAAGATCTACAGCGTTATCGTAAAAACCCATTAGCTCCTTAACATCTCCCATACTTTCTGAAACCATAACTATGTTTTCATCATCTTCCAAGATATCTAGAGCAAGCTCGTATAAACGTACGGCCTCTGTGTTTGCATACCGTTCTTTGGCTTGTCCACCGGCTTGGATTAAATATTCTCCCGCCTTCTTGTCCTTTGCTTGATAATAATGTTGCGCCAATTCGTTAACCACTTCTTCGATGTTATCTTTGTAGATCTCTTCTATGGTATCACCTACAAGGCGGTGGTATTCCTGCCTCAGTTCATCCATTATCCCATTGTAAAGTACCTCGGATATCTTAGCATGGTCGAAACGGTACTTTTCCCCCATCGAATGGATCAGTTTATGTTTTTTTTCTATCTCGCTCAAGTTTTTAAGAAGTCTCAAACGATTTGATTCTAACACCTTACCGACTACTTCGGAACGAAATTCCTCTCCCTCCACACTGGCACACTCCAGTATATCCCTCTGTTCAACCATCAACCTGTTCAAGCGGCGTTTGATTACGTCGTATATCTTTGACGGTATATTTAACTCTTCAATATCACCAGAGAGTGTATATTCATCCTCCGAGTTTATGGCTATCAATCCGTCTTCTGACAATAGTTTAATAACCTCCAATATGAAAAAAGGATTCCCACCTGTCTCCTGATGTATTCTTGCTACCAGATCGGTATCTGATAGTCCTTTACCCAAAGTCGATTTGATCACTTTATCAGTGTGTTCAACCTCTAGACGTTTAAGATGTATATTTTCAAGCAGCTCTTCTCTACTCATGTTCTGCATAGTTAGCTCAAGCGGATGAGAAGCACCGTTTGGAAGGTCCATAACATCCTCTGGACGATATGTACCTAAAATAAGAACCCTATTTTCACGAGTGTTCCTGGCAAGATAATGAAGTAAGTTGAGGGTTGTTTGATCAGCCCACTGAAGATCGTCTATGAATAGTATCAAAGGATCCTCCGTCGCCGCTCTTTGTATTCCCATCAACACGTTGTCGAACAGGTTTTCTTGCTTCAACTTAGGATCATCCACAAGGAATTCTCCATCATATTTTTTCGAAGTTATGAACCACGATATTTTCTCTTCTAGATCTGCAACTTCCGAGGTATCACCATCCCAGTGCTCCAATCGATCTCCTACCTCTTTCAACATTCGCTGCATATCACCGACTAAAAACTCGTTTTGTATTCCCTCGATCACACACGCCAAGGACGCACTTTGCAAAGATTCTATCAGTATGGTGTAGCTACCATATACTATCTCGTTTAACCCTCTACCCTCCTTACCCATCATAGAAAGAGAGTCGGTTACGAAGTTACCGACAGCGTTCAGCATGGAGGCGAATATATCACCATCCAATTCAGAGGATTCTCTTTCCACCTTCGATACTAGTATTCCTCCAGCATGCATCAGATACGCCGATATTACACGTGGGGGCGGCTGGCCTGATATCAGATGGTAAAGATCGGCTTTCCTTAAAGCCTCTCTCACCGGCATCAACGGCTCTAAGCTTCCTGCCAAGCACCAGCCCTTAATAGCTTGTGCCCCTTCTTTTTTAGCGTGATTGATAAGTTCTGAAACTAGTCTAGTCTTACCGACCCCGGCTTCACCAGCGATAAAAACAGTGCTTCCCTGTCCTTGTAAAGCCTTCTCAAAATTGTCCTTTAAAACAGATAGCTCGTCGGCCCTCCCTATCATTTCTGGTTCCTTGAGGGCGTTCATCATCGAGGGTTATAGTGTTTGAGATATTAAAAAAACTATCGGATATTGTTGGATCTATTGTTTTAATCAATATCTGTGACAAGATTAGGATTAAGCAAGAGACTAAATAAAAGAAAACCATTAACGACCTGATAATATGGTTAGAGATAAGAAAAGGTTGAAAAACTTCACTGTGGAGGTAGGGAAGAAATCCGGATTCGAATGCGAAGCGAGTATGCGTGAATTTTCTATAACGATCGATGAACCCGAGGCCATGGGAGGTACAAACAAGGGCCCGAATCCAATAGAGGTACTGCTGGCGGCTCTGGGAGGTTGCTTGGATTTCACCGGTACTATTGTGGCCAAAGAGATGGGTTTTGAATTAGAAGATTTCCAACTGGAGATCAAAGGAGGTCTGGACCCTAGGGGAGTCGGTGGCAACCTGGATGTGATGCCCGGCCTGCAGAAGGTAGAGGTGGATATAAAGAACATCAAAGGTATTCCCGAAGATAAGATACCTGAGTTCGTCGAGCAGATAGAAAGAAGGTGTCCGGTGGACGATACATTTGGAAGAAGTGTAGAAGTGGAAGTTAGAATAGTTTAAAAATGATTTTCCGTATATGGCTCCGGTAACATGAGCGAAGAAGAGACTTATGTCGGAAGGACTCAAACCTCGAGTGATTTGTACAAAAAGGCGCAGAAGGTACTTTCAGGAGGAGTGGGAGGTTCCGCTCCTTCATTCGATCCATATCCGTTTTTTGTAGATAGGGCGGAAGGGAGTAAGCTCCGGGATGTTGACGGAAACGAGTACTGCGATTACAACCTATGCTGGGGAGTGTTGATCGGAGGTCACGCTCACCCCAAGATGGTAGAAGGATTGAAAAAACAACTGGAAAGGGGCACCATATACGGATTTTTACACGATAACAGCCGTGTGGCTGCCGAGGAGATCGTTAAACGTTTTCCGGTGGAAAAGGTACGGTTCACCAACTCCGGAAGCGAGTCCACCCTCTATGCGGTGAGGCTTGCAAGAAGGTATACGAAAAAGGAGAAGATAGTGAAGATAGAAGGTGCCTACGACGGTGTCGCCGATTCCCTGCACGTGAGTAAAATACCCGATTTATCTAAAGTTGGTCCTAAAGAACGGCCGACACCGGTACCCCACGGTAAGGGAATACCGCGCGGTGTCCTAAAAGATACACTTATCGCACCCTTCAACGATATAGAAGTGATGCAGGATGTACTTCGGGAGAATCGAGGGGATATAGCTGCAGTGATGGTGGAGCCGGTGATGATGAACAAAGGTGTTATCCCTCCTGAAGAGGGGTATCTCGCGGAGCTAAGAAAGCTCACAGAGGAGGAGAACGTTCTATTGATATTCGATGAGGTAAAAACCGGTGTGAAGATCGCACCCGGCGGTGCGTGCGATTACTACGGAGTAGAGCCGGATATTATCGCTCTGGCAAAGGCAATAGGCGGCGGCTTACCCATAGGAGCGGTGGCAGGTAGGGGTGAAATAATAGACGGAGTGGGGCCGGAAGGTTTGTTCGGAACCTATTCATCTAACCCCCTATCCATAGAGGCTTGTAGAATAACCCTGCAGGAGATCCTTACTGGGAAGGCTTATTCCAAGCTTGAAAGATTGGGTAACCGTTTGATGTCGGGATACGAAGATATAATCGAGGATGATGGTTTGAAAGCCGTGGTCCAGGGTGTAAACGCCGTCGGAGATATCCTGTTTACCGACCATCCAGTGACCAACTTCAGAGAATGGGCAGATGTTGACAAAGAAAAAGCTCACCACTACTGGATCGCCATGTTGAACAGAGGAATAATACCCATGTCCTACGGTGCCGACGAGGAATGGCTGATATCAGTACAGCATACGGAGGAGGAGATCGAAGAACACTTGGAGACCTTCAAAGAGGTTGTATCCGGGTTGTAACAACCGCCTTCATAAATTAGATTGATTCCTGCGGTGATACCATAACTAAGTTCATGCTCTACCGATATTTAATTGTGTTATATACGGGAAAGGGGGTTGCTGACGTGTGCAGTAAATAATTAAAAATAGTAAGACACTACTTAATTGAGTAAATTGCGAACGAGGAACACATGAAAGGAACTGTAAAATTCTTCAACCCTTTGAAAGGCTATGGCTTCGTCGAGCCTGATGAAAAGAAAAAAGATCACTTCGTTCACCGTAACGAACTATTGAATTGTGTTTCTCTGGATGAGGGGGATAGAGTTGAATTCGACAGTGTGTTCGAAGATCGGGGCTATCAAGCCTTGAACGTCAAAAAAATCGTGGATTAAAACATATAAAATATTGTTTTTACTCGGGTCTGCATTTAAGAGAGGCCTGGAGAGGAGGACCCTTGTTTAAGATACTGGAAATACAAATAATTAAGAATGAAGATTACCGATAATCGTTTAGTATCGGGTACTAGTTATGGACTTGATTACCATAGTAGAGAACGAGGAACACGGTATATCCGGCAACTACGATAGGCTGATGTACTACGACGTCTCCGCCGACAGCTGGTACACCTACGTACCCGGTAGAGCGGAGCGGTTCAACACTCTGGAGAACTGGAACCACCGTATGGGTGTGTGGATACGGATGACTGTTGATGATACGTTGACGGTAGAGGGATCGGAACCCACACAGACAACTATCACACTGCAGCCCGGATGGAACATGGTCGGACTGCCCAGTTCAACCATTGGTAACCACAATCTACCGGCAGAGGTTAGCCGTATCGGTTACTTCGATTCCGCAGAGGAGTACAACCTCGCCTACGATTACAACCCAGGTTCCTTCGAGTTCGCACCAGGTGAAGGTTACTGGATACACAATCTTGCCGATACCGCAGTGGTCTGGACTGTGAACTACTGAACAGAAACCCCTTTTTTTTAAAAAAATTTTCTAGGGTTAAAACGATTTTTTATCCATTTAAGTAATATTACATCTCATGCAACATATATGAAGTATCTAATTTGATATTTACCATCTTCTTAAGCACTTCGACTATCGGGATTGTGGACAGACCAACAAGCAAAACGATTACCCAATGGTTCAATCCCAAAGGTTCATGTCCAAATATTTCCGCTAACAAAGGATGATAAATCAAGGCTTAAACAATCCCCCCGCATTTGATCTCCGTTAAGTTGTTTTCAAGTGATTTAAAATTAAAATAGCTCAAAAAGAAGGCTAACGAAGAATTCCTTCGAAACCATCGAGAATCTTTGATTCTTAACGGTGCTTAAATCTTCCATGAGGCGGGAACGAATGCCACGCTTGTCAAAAGATTTTGATTACGTAAAATCAAATATTTCCCTCACTTTTTAAATTCTCACAAAGGTTCGAATTATAAAAAGCGCCGAGGGAGAGATTCGAACTCCCGTGGTGCACAGCACCAGTGGCTCTCGAGGCCACCGCCTTGGCCGGGCTAGGCTACCTCGGCATTTATACCAAACCAAACAAGATATCGTATTTAAGAGTTCACTCCGTTTAATTTTTATACTTATCCTCTTTACGGTTCCTATCATGAAGCGTCTGATAATAGCTCTACTGTGCCTATCCATGATAACTTCCATGAGCTTATCATTTAATCAGATGTCCCTTAATTCCCAGCAAACAATTCACTCTACTTCCTACGAAATAGAGCATATGGGGGAAACCTTCGAGTGCAGCACAAATACGATCTTGTTCTCATCTCCTGATTCTTCTTACGATGTTCTCATGAATTTTTTAAATAGAACCCAATCAGACCTGCTCATCGCTACCTATCAATTCAACTGTCAGTTCATTTCTGAAAGGGTCAGTACCCTAGCTTATGAGGGTATAAACGTGACGGTGATGGTTGATGGAGAACCAGTAGATGGTCTATCGGGTTCTACTCTATCTTCACTTACTCGTATCCAGAACGCCGGTGGAAACGTAAACGTTGTGAAAGGGCCTGAGTTTACTCACTTTCACGGAAAATACATTATACGGGATGGAACCCATGTCCTTATAACCTCGGAAAATCTCGGTCGAAACGGTTTCAGTAAAGAACCAACATGGGGAAATCGTGGTTGGGGAGTTATCGTCAATTGTACCTCTCTAACCAATTACTATCGTGAAGTATATTTGAACGACCTGAATTACTCCTCACCAATCTCTCCCAGCGTATACCTGGAACCCTACGAACCCTTCACCGGTTACTACAAGCCACGCTTCGATAGTCAAGAAGTTCACGGCAGTTTTAAGTTTACACCAATCACCGCACCTGAAACATCTTACGAACTGATAAATATGGTCCAAAGCGCTGAAAAGAGTATTTACGTTCAGCAGTTTTACATACGCCATTGGGGTGACAAACCGAACCCACTTGTAGAGGAATTGAAAAACGCGGCCCTCAGAGGAGTTGAAGTTAAAATCCAACTTGATTCCACATGGTTTCACACGGAAGAAAACCTGGAGATAACAAACCAATTAAACGACTACGCCGAGGAGAGGGGGATCGCTCTTGAAGCTAGATTGGTGGAATATCGGCAGGGTTTTCAGTCGGTCCACAACAAGGGTATGATAGTTGATGGCTCAAAGGTGTTGGTATCCAGCATTAACTGGAACGAGAACTCGTATTCTAACAACCGAGAAATCGCTTTGATTATCGAAAACGGTGCTGTTGGCGAATACTTTTCAAGTATTTTTTTAAACGATTGGAAGATGCTTCCCAACCGTCCTATCGCCGATGCGGGAAGGGATATTCACGCGGAAGTAAACGAGATAATCACTCTGGACGGCGGTTTCAGCTGGGATCATAAAAATATATCTATCTACCAATGGGACCTGACAGGAGATGGTATTTACGACAAAGAGGGACGTACTGTAAAATGGACTTTTAATCAAGCAGGTACCTACGAGGTTACACTTAGAGTAATAGATAAAGAGGGAGATACGGACACGGACACTGTAAATATCTATGTAAGGGAGCAGGAGAACAGCCCGGTAGAAAAGAGGCGTTTGTCCTCTTTCATGTTACTTCCCATCCTCATACTTGCCTTTGTATGGCTATCTAAAAAGGTAGTCGACGTCTAACAGATTCTAGGAACCGGGTCTCCGATAGGAGTCTCCAATATTCGCCTACCGCCGACTTCAGTTTTTAATACAACTCCAGTCAAATCTTCCACAACCTCGCCGATTATCTCAGCGTGCTTACCGTGCTCTGTTTCCCTCACACCTCCCAGCACTTTATCGGCCCTAGAGGGGTGAACCGCGATCACCATCTTTCCCTCATTACCGATGTTTAACGGGTCTATACCCAACAATTCACCGGCGGATTCAACCCACGACCTTATGGGTATTTTACTTTCGTCCACTTCGATACCGATCTCTGATTTTTTAGCCCATTCATTCAAGGTATTAGCCAATCCTCCACGAGTAGGGTCCTTGGCAGCTGCCACACCACCAACACTTAGTGCGGCATCCATCACGTCCAAAAGAGGCGAAACGTCGCTTTTAATATCTCCCTCAAACCCGTATCCCTCCCTTTCAGAAAGAATAGTCATACCATGATCACCTATAGTTCCGGAGAGGATTATCTTATCACCAACGTTCAGATTTTTATCCGAAAGCCAACGAGTTTTTCTCCCTCCAGCCAGCTCAAAGTTGTTGTCTAAAAGACGATGTCTCCTACCGATTCCAGAAGTGGTCATTATCGGTTCGTCTAAATCATCACGTCCTACAACCTTGGTATCTCCTGCTATGACAGGTACACCTGTTTCTTTGCATATTTCAGCAGCACTTTCTAAAATGCTTTTTAATTGAGAGTAGGGGAATCCCTCGGGCAGGACCAAAGCCGAAGCGATGGCCACGGGCAGACCTCCCAGCGCTAGTATGTCATTGATGGTTCCACAAATAGAAAGTGAACCTATATTACCTCCACTAAAAAATATCGGTTTCACAGTATGAGAATCGGTGGTAAACACAACTTCTTCGAAAACAGCAGAATCGTCGAGATCGTCTAAACGTATCTCTCCCTCTTCCGTTTTAAATAAAGGAAGTATCTCGTTGGTGATTAACTGCTCCATGAGCTCACCCCCAGCACCGTCCTCTATCGACACCTTTCTATCGTCTTCCATGATAATCACTAAACACAAACCGTTAACCATTATATTACTTTTCTTACCTCAACCTTTTAATTATTCTTGAATAATGTAGAGGCATGAAACCGGTGGATAAAAGAACTATATTGATTGCCAGCGTCTTCGCAGTCATATCCATTATACTCCTGATTTTATTGAGGGTAGAGGGAATTTTTTTAATTATTATACTTTGGATGCTGGTACCTGTCATCATCAAAAAAATTATCGACAGGGTCAAAGGCTCCTGAAATCCAGCATAACTTTAAAATCATTCTATCATATCTCCTTCTAGTGATCGTATGACTACGGTAGGCATAATTGGCGGCACGGCTTTTAAAAACCTAGACAACCTGGAACTTGAGAAAGGAAAAAAGAGCCACACTCCCTGGGGAAGTCCCTCTTCACCCATATTTACAGGAACTCTAGCGGGAAAGGAAATTGAATTGATATTTAGGCACGGAGAAAACCACGACATCCCCCCCCATCGGGTTAACACTCAAGCTAACATATATGCACTCCAGAGGGATGTAGATACCATAATAGGAGTATCCTCCGCCGGCGCACTTCACAAGAATATGGATGTACCGTCAATCTCTATACCCCAAGATTATGTTAACTTTTGGAAGGTAGAGACCTTTTACGACCAAACTATAAAACATATTACCCCTGAAATATCTTCAGCCATACGCAACGAAATAATCGAGGGGGCTAAGGATATTAAAGACATAGAAGTTCGAACTGAAGATATCTATGTTCAAACCGTTGGGCCACGTCTTGAAACCAAGGCTGAGGTTCGAATAATTCAATCATACGGAGACCTAGTCGGGATGACCATGGGCACCGAAGCCACTCTTTGTAAAGAAATAGATGTCGATTACGCCTCGCTTGTTTCTGTGGACAACTACGCAAACGGAGTGGTTAAAAAGGTTGTACGTTACGAAGATATTATTGAAAACGCCAGCAAAAGTCTCGATGCAATATTCAAACTACTGGAAAAATTTTTTAATAATTGGAGTTGAACAGATGAGCATTGTGATCAAAGACTGTGGTATCATAGGCCGTGATGGTGAATGGGACGTTACAATAAAAGATGGAAAGATAGACGAGATCGGAAAGTCACTCCATGGTAAAGAATCGTTGAACGGAAAGGGAAAATACCTCTCACCGGGTTTCGTAAATACCCATACCCACGCAGCTATGACTCTTCTGCGCGGCTACGCCGATGATCTACCCCTTGACAGGTGGTTACAGGAAAAAATTTGGCCGTTGGAGAGTAAACTCGCCGCTGAAGACGTATACTGGGGTACTAAATTGGCCTGTCTTGAGATGATAAAAAGTGGTACGGTTGCATTCAACGACATGTATTTTTTCATGGATTCAGCCGCCCAAGCGGTGGAAGATATGGGGATGAAAGCCACGTTATGCTACGGATTCCTGGACATGGGAGACAAAGATAAGTTAGAGAAAGAAAAAGATACGTCTCTTGAGTTTATTCAAAAAGCGGAAGACATGGATAATATCAATCCCGCCCTTGGACCCCACGCAGTCTATACGGTCTCCGAAGAAGGACTAAAATGGTGTGCCGGGATATCTAAGAAAAAGAATATCCCGATACATATACATCTAGCTGAAACCCAGAAGGAGGTAAAAGAACAGGAAGGGGTGGTAAGGTATCTAGACACGCTCGATTTACTGACCCGGAGGACCATGGCCGCCCATTGTGTGTGGTTAAAGGACCATGAGATCGAACTGCTGGGGAAAAGAGGTGTCGTTGTCAGCCACTGTCCCACTTCGAATATGAAGTTGGGAGTCGGTAAACCTATGAATTACAGAGCTATGAGGGACGCCGGAGTTGTTACGACTCTGGGAACCGACGGGTGTGCATCGAATAACAATCTAGATATGATGGAGGAGGGAAAAGTGGCTGCCATACTTCACAAGATGGAAGGAGATACCACATTGCTCCCTGCGGAGGAAGCCTACGGTATGATGATCAAAGACTCGCTGAATACAGGGGGAGGTGCTGTGGAAGAAGGGAAAAGTGCGGACCTGATACTTATCAAAAAAGGAGTACCGGACCACCGACCAGTTTCAGATATAGTTTACTCACTTAACGGATGTTCGGTGACGGACACCATTGTGAACGGTAAGGTACTCATGAGAGATCGTTATGTTGAAGGGGAAGAAGAGATATTACAGAAAGCCTCTTACCATGCAAGAAAGTTAGTAAGGTGAAATACATGTTAAATAAGTTGGAAAAATCCATGGAAAACTGTCCTGTGACCGAAATCAACGGTTATTACTACTTTATTCACCCCGTTACGGATGGTTTACCACTGGTTGAGCCCGAACTACTGGAAGAGGTGATGAACGCGGTAATTGAAGTTGGTAACCTGGACTGCGATTATATATTGACTGCACAGTCGATGGGATTCCCATTAGCCACCGCACTATCGTTGAAAACCAGACTGCCCTACAAGTACATAAGAAAACGAAGTTATGGGTTAAACCAGGAAGTATCCATTAGTCAAATAACTGGCTACTCCTCAAGTGATATGTACATCAATTTCGTCGATAAAGGAGATAAGGTGTTTTTGATAGACGATGTTTTAAGTACCGGCGGTACGCTCAGAGCCATAGTAAAAGCGCTGAAGGCCATGGAAGTAGAAATCGTCGACACGGTGATCATTTTCGAAAAAATCGGTGTTAGAGAAAAGCTGGAACAAGAACTTGGAATTAAAATCAAGAGCCTTTTGAAATTGAAGATGGAAGGGGCGAATATAAAAATTGTTGGCAAGGGTATCTAGCTCTTTAACACCCGCTTTTTCTTTCCGGAACTCTCCTCCTTTAAAGCCCTGTGTTTTTTCTTGACCAACCACCGATCTTTTTCTTGTTTTATCTTCCTATGTCTCTTAAGATTCCCTCGAGATATCTCAACAGGCTGCTCTTCAGTAACTTCGTCCGAACTCGGTTCCCCCACCGAGTCTATAATCGATTCATCTTGTGACGATTCTACCTCACCGTTATCATCAGTTAAAACCCGAAGTTTGCGTTTCTTATCCTTCTTTTTCATTAAAACCGGTTTTTCGTTTGACCGTCGGCTATCTTTATTCATCACCGGTAATCCCTTGGAACCTTCGGTCTTTTTATTCATCACCGGTAAACTCTTGGAACCTTCGGTCTTTTTATTCATCACCGGTAAACTCTTGAATGTCTCATCTTTAACCGCTCGAGGCTTAGAACCGCCGATGATCTCTTCACCGGAGATATCATCCAGCCAATTTTCGCCATGGAGACCGAACCGGTCGTCCTCCGTATCTCTACGGTAGGCAACGACTTTATAGATTATCAGTATGAATAAAATAATCACCGCTGCTAAAAGTGCTCCTTCACCCACAGATTCCAATACTCTTGGGATATCCGATGGAACCTCCAGTGTTTGTCCGTCGGTTCTGACTGTTATATTTGAACCCAAGGGATTATTTTCCTCAGCTATATAGTAATAGCTGTATTCACCAGGAGAAAGATGTTTCTCAAACTGGTAAAGCACCCCAATAGCATAGTCATCGTCTTCAGGGTGCACAGGTTCCATAGTATATGAATCACCGTCAATTACAATCTCCAAATAGGTCGGAGGGTATCCGTCCACATCGGTGTAACGAACCAACCAGCGTACTTTAGATGGTGAATCAGAAATGATAACATCCACTTCCTCGAGTACTGGAGGATCGTTAACCGGAGTAACCACAAGTGCGAAGGAAAACCAGGTAGTGATTGTTTCTGTGATCTGGACTTCGAAACTCATGTTTACCGTTCCATGGAAGTTATCAGGAGGCTTAAAATCAACTCCTTCTTCATGAATATTTACTTCGATGGGGTCATTATTTTCGACGCTTAAAATTTTAGAACCCGGGGGGAGAAAAGCGGTTAAATTATAATTAGTAAATTCAGTATCCTCCGGGATGGTCAGATTGAGCCTGGATAAGAACTGTACACGGCTGTATCGGTCCTGCCATATACGGGTTTCATCCACATAAGAATCCACCACCGTGATGTTCGAACGAATAAGACGTAGATGATAAATACCTCCCAGAATACTGGTCGACGATATCATGGAAGAGGATTTTTCGAAGCTGATACCGTGGACCAGGTTGGTATAAAGAGTGTTATTTTCAATGTAAGGAGAGCTCGATACCACCGAAATGCCGAATACGTCGTTCCTTGATATCGTATTATTCGCTATCCATATAGGAGAACCGGTCCATAATCCCCCTCCTTCATTCTTGGATATTGTGTTCTCTAACACCGCCCCGGTGCTTTCATCTATGTTCAACCCCACCCCCCCATTACTTTCCACAATGTTTCTCTTGAACAGCATGGACTCTGCGGAAACGGCTAGGACTCCCGTTCCCGTGATGTTAGAAACGGTGTTATACCGGGCGTCAATGTACCTACCGGACAACCTCATGGCGTTCGAACCGTTGTGTATCTTGTTATTTTTTACCGTAACATTTTCTACTTGTGTAAGACGTAGACCCCAACTCAGGGACCCCATGATATCGTTACCTAGTATTTCACCTCTAGAACCGGACAATACAATACCATTGCCCACTCCTTCGAAGGAATTTTTTTCTAGGAAGACTTCACCCCCCTCCAGCTTCAACCCAGTAGATACACTTGTAAACCGGTTTTCCCTAACCTTCATTATACTATCGTACGACTCGATTGCCGGACCGTCTATGTGAGAAAATATATTATCTTCTAGAGTAGATTCTCCAGCGTTTACAATTACTCCTACCTCCGATATCTGATTAAAGGTGTTTTTTAACAATGTGCTTTCAGCGTTATCCAGCTGGATCCCGATATGTCCTTCAAAAAGGTTGTCCGTAAAAACCGGTGAACCCCTATATACACTAACAGCCAATCCTTCATGAGACCTAAATTGATTATTTCTTAAGGTGAGCGAAGAATATCTAGTGTAAACAGCGGTATCAAGATACTCTTCGAAGGTAGAATCCCTGATGGTTGGAGAAGATGCTTCAACAAAAATATTGCTGCTGCCCCCTACGAACTCGGTCCTTGTAAGCATAACCTGGTTTGAATGTACAATCAACTCAGGGTCCGCCTGAGGATTTCCACTACCGGTTATTTTTGAATCCTCTATTGAAATTGAACTGCCAGGCATGAACTCAAAACCAATACCCGCCCCTCGGCTTAGGTTAAGTGCATAATCGTAGGGAAGGCCATAAGGGACCTCTAAGGTCCACGATGTTCTGTTGTACATCTCGACCCTGTAACCTCTACCGGGAATCAACTGATCACCAGGTTCTAGTTGTGTTTGCCCATGGGGTGATTCTTCCTCCACCTTTTTGATGTCTTCCATTATACCGTCAAAAGCCTCGGACAGTTCCATAGGTTCGTCCAGAGGATAAGCCACCATGTTCAACCCTTGGTTAAGAAGTATTTCAGTATGGTAAGGAAGAGTTCCCTCCAATTCCAACACGGCATCCTGAGTGATATTGACTACTACCCCCATGGTCCGATTTATGTATTCTAATGTGTTGAAATGTGGTGGGCGGTCTATCTGGTAGCTCTTCCATGATTCGTCCCAAGTGTCGTAATAGAGAACTTTGTCATAACTACCTTCGATTGGTGAAAGCACCGTTTCTACGGTGTTATCGTCTCTGACAAATGGAAAAGACAAAAGATGGTACCCGGGCTCTAACTCAAGAGACAGGCTCCTTTTAACATAATCCTCGAAGGATATAATGTGTGAATTTTTAACGGTTAATACACCACCGTCTTGTACTTCATAAGTATTTGTTGATGTTGTGTTCAAGATCAAATCGACGTTATTCAATATTAGCGTGCCTTTAACATCGATATTTCCCTCGACAAACAGGGTCTTGTCTTCAATAATCAAAGTCTCTCCCTCAGGAACCACAAGTCCCTGTACCTCTTCTCCGGCCTCAGAGGACAACAGAGGGAGGAACAGCGAGGACGCTAACACGATGAGTACGAAGGAAGTTAATATCCTGTTCACAACTGGTTTTTTCATCTTGATAATACCTCTTTTTTAACCACCGCTGACTGGAGGAAGAAGAGCCACTTCATCTCCGTCGGACAGCTTTTCGTCACCTTTACCGGTCTCTTTGTTTACAGCCACTATCACCTGTTTCAAGGATTTGTCGAGAACGGGATATTTCTTTTTAAGTATTTGCAGTAGATCATTTGCAGTGGTACCTCTAGGTACCGTAAGGTTGATCTTGGGTTTACCTACCGCATCTCTTGTGGCTACAAAGAACTTGACTATTACCACTATATCGGATGACATTGTTCAACCATTGAAACACTTAACTATATTATTTACGTTTTGGTCCGCCCGGTAAAAACGCAGAAAAAACAAGTAATCGAGGTAAAAATTAAATACTGTAAATTAACTCTTAATAATCATGCCATTCAGCATGAAGATTTCAAGTCACACCCCGATTTCATCGGATAACCTAAGTGAGGTGCTGGAAAATTTTCTCTTGGACATAGGTTATTTATCCGGTAGGAAGGAAGGGAAAGAGCTCTACGAAAGCATACCCTTCCGTTTGTGGACCGATTGTTTCCTAAAAAACACCGAGAAGCCTTGGACGGTGGATAAAATGGCCTCCACACTCGGTGCGTCGAAACCAAGCATATATCGTCACCTCAATAAACTAAAAAATTTGGACATCGTCGAGTCCGAAGATATAGTTATAGAAGATGATGGGGAGGTAATAAAGAAAGGCTACCGAATAAGACATGGTGATTTAAAAACCGCATGGCATATCACCGAGGCAAACGTTGAGTCGGCCTTGAAAAGGTACCGAGAATCAATCGATAAAATAGACGATTTAAGTAAAAGGATGTAAAATCATGAAAAAAAAACAGCAGTTGTCCTTCGACCGTCTCGTCGTAGGTTCAAAGTACAGGATAGTTTCTCTAAGTAAGCGAAATGAAACCCTTGAAACCGTGGGTACTTTCAAAGGATACATTTACCTCGGTAGAGACCAGGCACTTAAGATGGAACTAGAGGATTCCGACGAGGAGTCTAAACAAATAAGAGTGGTTCCCTCACATATGATTCTGTATTTGGATATAATCGAACAGATGGAGCAGAAAGATAAAAACAAAGTGAACCGAGATTCTTCATACTTCGGGTGAACAACATAACGATATACATAGAAAGGGGGACACTAGAAGAAAGACTGCTTAAGCTGTTGTTAAAGGATATTCCGATTACCCTTAAAGAGGCTGCTAGGGAATTGGGAGTTTCTGAATCCAAAATGAAAAGATTGTGTAAAAGATTGGTTTCGAGAGGCATATTGCAGCTGGAAGGTAAAGGTGATACTGTGTACCTTCGTTTGTTGACTAAAGACAT
>JAFDUB010000035.1 GCA_019594025.1 Thermoplasmata archaeon | reverse complement strand
GACCAAAGTTGAATAACACCACAAGTCCACCCTATTGCGAAAACCGCAATACGTTATCAGAGTTTAAACTATATCAAATTGTCCCTTCTTTTAATCATATTTCTAACGGAAAGAAATTCGCTAGACTTTCGGGATGAAGCCGTAACCTACTCCACTATTAAGAAACTTTATAAATCAGTATGTGTAATTCATACACATGCTTAGATTTGTCCTATTTGCTGTTTACTACCTTCTGATACCCGCCGGGCTGATCGCCGTGTCCTGGAAACTTTGGAACGATGTAGGTTACCTTGATATCGTTCAAAATAGATGGGATAAAAATCGAGGTAAAAAAGATATTCGAAAGGCAAGGACAATTGCCCAGAAAACGTCGGTGATATTCACGGCCTTTATTTTGGTCGCTCTTCCGCTTTGGGGATTCAGCTCGTCTGAATTTATGGATGAACAGATAAGACATGAAGTTATTGGAGGTACCGTATTTAATCCCGCAATAATAGATCCGGTTATTCATTCACTCGGACCGTCATATGATTCAGAATACATTATAGAGCAGATGAAGGAAAATCCCGGAAGATGGCACTTCGAAGAGATCGATGAGAAAGTAAATTTCGACGAGCTCACATCAGTACCAGGCCGTCTTGCGGTTTATACCTTGCGTGACCGGAGAATAATAGTGACTTATACCTATCTTGCTCCCTTTCCCATAGTGAGAGCCTTCGGTTTCAGGCATCGGGAAATCGAAGGTCCCGAGGGGGAACCTGAATTGCTATTTTTAGTTGAAAGGGAAAAAACGTACTTATTCCCATTAAATCCAGGTAACGTCGGAGAAGTCGCCGACTTTTAAGCTACCTATCCCCGAATGACTTGTGGACAGCCTATCAACGTTTTGTTGATAATCTACGACAAACAGGCATTGTACTCGTAGGAAGCAACGTCACTTGGGGCGGTGTAGTTCACTTAGATATCCTTAAATCGATCCTTAATAATAGCGGTTAGTTGAGAACACATGGCAAGCATTTCAATAGTCTTGGTCCAGCCTAAGTATACCGGTAACATCGGCGCAGTTTCACGGGTGATGAAAAATTTTGGATTTTATGATCTAGTGTTAGTCGAACCACCACAGTTAGACGATGAAGCTTTTTCCAGGGCAAAACATGCGTATGACGTACTTGAATCCGCAAAGACCTATGCCGATTTAGAAAGTACAATAACTGAATTCGATATGTTGGTTGGTACAACGGGGATTGATACAGAAAAGGAAAAAGAATCTCTCCGAAGGGGCGAAAATCCTATTCCCTTCGCCCGGGATATCTTACAATTTCCCGGTAAAATCGGTATAATGTTTGGTAGGGAAGATACAGGGTTGTACAATGAGGAACTTGCTTTGTGCGACCGACTTGTTACGATACCCACCTCTCCCGAATATCCTGTCTTGAACCTCTCACACGCAGTATGTGTTATACTATATACATTGTATATTAAAGGGTTCACTCATACAGATAAGACCGGGGATTATATTGGAGAGAACGAGAAAGAAAGGGTAATGGCACTATTTAAATCAATTTTAGACGACATCGATTATCCCGAACACAAAAAAGAGAAGACCACCATCACATTTAGAAGAATACTGGGCAGAGCAAGTACTACGCCCTGGGATTACCATCGAATCATGGGTGTTCTTTCCCGCATCGATAGTAAATTTAAGGAATAGAAATCATTCATCTAGTCCTACTTTTTCCGCCATCAGTCTCTTTAATTCCTCTCTATCACCGGCCTCGAGACCAAAGTATTCCTGGAATTTAGGGCTGGTGCGGATGGAGTACGTTCTTCCGTCTCTTTCCACCAGTATCAATCCTTTGTCCTTCAGTTCGTCTACGTGCCGATATACTTTTTCACCGAGTTTCTTTTTGAGATCACTCTGCCGTACCGGTTGATAATAGGCTATCAGCGCGGCCGTCTTGAGTAGGTCTTTTTCCATCTCAGCCTCCTGCACCTGTACACCATAGGATACATATCCAGAGGATAACTGCATGGAGTAACTAGTGCCGATCTTCTTAATTTCAATGGCAGATTTTCTGTTCCCGTACATGCGTTTCAATTTCTTCATCGCCTTCCTCAAATCCGAGCGCCCTATTCCCGTCATTTCCTCTAGTTCAGGTATAGAAAGAGGGCGTCCGGCGGAGAAAAGTACGGATTCCACTATCAACTCGACATCTTCCCGGTAGCTATTGTCTGAATTTGCCATTATCAATGAGAATAAAGACATAACGTATAATAATGTAACGCACGGTTTAAACCAAAGAAATATATGTATCCTATCGATACTTCAACTCATGCCTGTAATAACGGTCAGCATGGACGAACTTTCCCGGCTATCGAGGACCGAACCTGAAGAATTGTTGAGCGTACTGCCGAAAATAGCCGTGGAGATTGAGAAACAAAGGGGGGATGAACTATGGTTGGAAGTGTATCCCAACCGATGTGACATGTTATCCGTGGAAGGTATCGCTAGGGCGGTTCGAGGGTTCAATCTTATCGAAACCGGTCTTCCATCATATCATGTGAAAAATTCTGATGTGTCCACTGAAGTAGAACTCAGCGTACAGGAAGTAAGACCATACATAGTTACCGCAATAGTGGAGAACGTGGATCTAGACGATAGTATACTCAAATCACTGATGAATGTGCAGGAAAAGCTTCATCTCACCCAGGGAAGAGGACGGGAAAAGGTTGCAATCGGGGTGCATGATCTTTCCACGGTTAAGCCTCCTTTCGTGTATAGAGGAGTTACCCCACCAACCACGTCTTTTGTTCCTTTAGGCCATACAAGAGAGATGACCCTAAAAGAGATATTGGAAAAGCATGAAAAAGGGAAAGAATACGCACATCTACTTGAAGGGGCAGAAAAATACCCGCTAATCGTCGATTCAGAGGAAAACGTACTCTCCTTTCCACCGGTTATCAACGGAAAGCTGACCGAGGTTAACACTGGTTCCTCCAGACTGTTCATAGACATGACGGGGACCGATCCCAAAGCTCTCGAGCAGAGTTTGAACATTCTGTGCACAATGTTTGCAGAGAGAGGGGCCGACATCTATAGAACCACGGTAAAATATGGTAAAAAAGAGCGGATTTACCCCAACCTTTCTCCCTCGGAAATCGATATCTCGATTAGCGAATCTAGAAAACTACTCGGGATCGATCTATCAGTAGAAGAGATAAAGAACCTCCTTGAGAAGATGCGCTATGAGGTCAAAGAAACTAAGGAAGACACTATGATACTCCTATATCCTATATATCGGCACGACATAATACATCCGTGGGACGTGATCGAGGATATAGCGATAGCCTACGACTATGACAAATTCACAGGCGAATTACCTATCGAACCAACCTTCGGTAGACCTCTGTCATCTAAGAAGATCGAAGAGGTCTTTTCCGAAATCATGATCGGCTACGGATTCAACGAGGTAATAAACTTCACCCTCAGCAGCCCTTTCAAAGAATTCGATCACCTGGAGCTTGAAAGACCGGACAACTTTGTGGAAATAGAGAATCCTGTGAGCGAAGAGAGTTCCTGTTTACGCGTCTGGCTTCTGCCCTCGTTGCTAAGTAATCTAAAAGATAATCGGAAAAACCCCCTTCCTCAAAAGCTGTTCGAGGTAGGTGACGTGGTCGATCGATACAAACAGAAAACGCATGCTGCGGGAGTAATATTAGGTCCGGACGCGGGATTCACTAAAATGAAATCACTTGTTGACGGTTTGATCAGGAGTATGGGCCTCGACTTCGTAATCCATGAAAGAAAACATCCCTCTTTTATCGAAGGAAGGTGTGCTTCTGTGATCGTCGAGGGGAACGAAACCGGTTTCTTTGGTGAAGTGCATCCTAAAGTGCTTAACAACTTCGAGTTGGAACAACCTGTAGCCGCCTTTGAACTTTATTTATGGATGATCGAGGAGAAAGCATGGATTCAGCACAGGGAATAATTTATTAAGTACAAATTAATCTTATATCGATGAAGTATTCGACATCGGACTTCTTTCGTGGAAAATTCGGTAGATGTTTGTCAGTTTTTATTGCGACATACATAATACTCATAAGCATAATTGAACATGTTTTAAAATGGATGTTAGAAACTAGCATAAATATTTCTCATGTTTATTTTTTAATTAACACTCTAGTTCTAACAATTCTTTTTGCCACATTCGTTCTCATATTTTGTATTTTTTCAATCGACAAATCCCTCAGAGACTCCGTACGGCATGTTTCATCGATATTCTGGCTCTTCGTACTATCGCCGATAATTACCTTTGGTGTCGGTGGAACAATCTCCGCGTTAAACATAGTTGGATTAAATGATATGTTAAACATTCTCTTATTTCGAACCGATACCAACATCGGACTAATAATAATTTACCCTATCGTATTGGGCTTCGCGGTAAAAATCTTCAAGGATCAGAACACATCAGTTTTCAAAAACACACTCCGAAGTGTTCTTTTCTTGGTTTTTTCACTGTCAGCTTATCTGCTATTATACTCACAGATGAGCTTACCTCTCTTCGATAGAATATGTGGTGACAACCTGGTGTACTATTTACACGTTAATTTTTTATTTTGTTTCTTGCTTTTTGAATTGGTTTTGACCATGTTGTTAACTCTTTTCATTTTTAAGAAAAAAATTCTGTTAGCTCTATTTTCTAGTATCAAACCCTTTCGTACCCTACACTTTATGGTTATGACCGTGATCGGGTTCGTGATCTTGTCCCAGATGGACAACTATGGGCAGAATTTCTTAGACATATTGAACATTCCTTTTATCTTACTCGCACCCATATGTATGGTTTTTACCTGGCAGTTCACCACCATGCTCAACGATATATATGATAGAGATATCGATCGTTTGGTGCATCCCAAGAGACCTCTTGTCAGAAAAAAAATAAGTTTGCAAAATTATTGGAATCTGGCAATAGCTTTCGCTATGGGTTCATTGTACATTAGTTTGTTATTCGGTCTTCCATTGATGCTTTTGAATTTCACATTTATGATCGCGGCAATAATGTATTCAATCCCTCCGGTAAGATTGAAAGAAAGAATTTATGGGTATGTGTGTGTGGGGTATGCAAGTGTTGTAGCCTTCCTCTTCGGAGTGTATTCGTTTCTAATATGGAAGATTTCAATACAACTGGGAATAATTTCTGCCTTCCGACATATTCCCATCTTTGTTGATGTATTTTCGATATCTCTGATAATTTTTATCGTCCTCTCGATTGCACCGTACATTAACGCCCTCCCAGACTATGAAGGAGATAAAAAATCCGGTGTCAAGAGCATTTATACGATTTACGGCTTGGAAAAGGGAAAGAATATCGTAACAGTATTGATAATTCTGTTATTTTTAAGTCCACTATCATTGATTCATCAACCGATTGATTTCCTTGTCATCGTCCCTGCCTCTTTAATCGCAGGGTGGATATTCTATGCTTATGAAAAACATAGACAAATCTTTATGTTGTATTTTATGGTCTTGGTTTTTGTACTTTTGAGATATATTGAGTATATATAACACAGCCTTAAAACTCAGTAATTATCCTGTTTTGAGGGCTAAGACTATTTTACTTGGGGAGAGGATGCAGAGGAAGAAAATATTCCTCAACTCACTCAGGCAGAGCCCTCGTGATACAGCACGACGGTAAATTACAAGTAACTATAAGGGGATATGATAGCAATGAAAAAGGCACCGCGTCAGAATCTCAAAGGACTAACGAAGAGGGAGTACGAGATATTAATTTAACCAAAAAAGCTTATGTGAGTCTAAACCCATAGTTCTCTTAAGGAAGTTTATGGCATCAGGTTTGAGTTTCATCGCCTGAGCTAGTTCACCATAACACCCGGCGTTGCACAGCTCGCATTTACAATCTTCTATCTGCTCCACAGTACAACCTTGACGCATCGTAGTATCAACATCTATTAGTAATGTTAAAAAAGATGGACAATGCTTTCTTTTTTTATCCATGCTCTTACCGACTGATCTAAGATACGAATAAGAATTTATGATATCATACTTCTCCGTTCTTTTCAATCGTATTATTTTTTCAGCAACCTGTTTTTGTTCAGGTGGTGAAAGGGCTATATCTTTTGAACCCTCGTAAGGATACATAAAATTGAACCAAATACCATTAGTCAAAGGTGAAAAAAAGGAGGCTATATCTTCGATTTCTGAAACGTTGTATTTATGCAAGGTCACGCATGTTGTTTTGTTAACATCTCTATTTTTGTTTAGATTGTCGACTAACCTATCGAAGACACCTTCTTTCCTATTTTTATCATGTGTTTCACCGACCCCCTCAACCGATATCCAGTAACTATCTGGATGAAACTTTGCTAGATCAACTGTTCCATTGGTTATGACCATGACTAACATACCTAGAGCCTTTGCCCGATTAATCAAAACTTCTAGGTCCTCTCTCAGTGTTGGTTCACCACCTTCAATTATAAGCTGTATAACGCCTCTTTTTCTTGCCAATTCCAATGCCGTAAACCATTCCTGAGTATTTGCATCTTCTATATCCCTCTTCCACCATGGGCAATGATCACATTGAAGATTACACTTGTTCGTTATCTTTGCAACAGCGGTTAAGGGACTTCTATCACCTATTTTCCAACGAAGGAATCGATATAAGTAATAAGGTTTAAACCTGCCAGGACGCATTCAATAAAACAAATGAACATTAGTATTTACATGTTTTGTCCCGAGACTAGCCTGTCTTTATTCCAATATTGGATGTTATAAAATACTTTACGAATTTTAAATTGGTCTTCAGATATCCATATCTAATCTGTCGTCGCTTATAATATTTCAAAGGAGATTTGAAAAATTTTCTTATTGGATAAGCTTTTTTGAAAGCCCAATTCAGTGCATCTTCCATCTCCTTTTGACTAATGTTAGGATGATCCCAAACAAGGTGTTTGGTATCCCATTTACTCCAGTCATCCTCGATTATACCGTACTTCTCAGATATCTCCTCCCATAACGGAGTTCTCGGAAATGGAGTGATAACACATACTTGAAGTAGATCTATGGAATATTGATTAAGATGACTTATGCTTTCCTTTATCAAAGGAACTGTATCGTCTTCGAATCCTACCATATAATAACCTATCACGAACGATTTTTTTTCTTCTAACCTTTTAAGAAGATCTAAAGTTTGTTCAACGTCGATCATTTTATCGATGTTATCAAGGGTAGACTGCTGCAGACTTTCTATACCTATCAAAGTCCCAGAAAAGCCCCTTTCATACCAATCTTCAAGGTTTTTATCTAAGATGTCCACTCGGGTCATGGGGTGCCAGCCCATATCGTATCTATCCAATAAATCAATAACTCTATTAGTATGTTTTTTCCAAATGCCAAAATTCTCGTCTTCTATAACCAGTTCTTCGACACCCGCTTCTTTGTAGTTTTTTATAACCTCTTCTATGGATGATAAAGGCAATTTAGATGGTTCGGGGCAAAAGACGGGAGTTTGACAAAACTTGCATTTCTGTGTGCAACCTCTATTCGTGAAAAGTATTCCAAGTGGAAACCCCTTTATGCCCCACGGAGTACCAATATAATCAACTATCATCGGATGTTTTAATTCTTTTATTTCAAAATCCAGCTCATCTGCCACCTGTTTTTCAGCGTATCCTGTAAATATTTTGTCAAAATGGTCATCAATGCCATAAGTCATGCTACCATAATTTCCCGCCCATATCTCATCAATCCCTTCTTTCCTGGCATCCTTGACCATCTCAATTATCTTTGGGACTTCGTAAGTAAAAAAAGAAAAACCGACGATATCATAATCCTTTTTCAGTGCCCGTTTATACTCTTCATAAGAGGGGAATTCTAGAATATCTATATGGGGGATGTTCTCCTTAAGAAACCTTAATCCGTTTGAATTTTTTTTATCGTATGTATATCTAACCCTACCTACAACATTGCTGCCCCAATATTCATAATAAGCGTTCTCATCCCTATAAGCGGTAGTGATGAGTACCTTTTTATCGATTACGGCCATCAATAGAGAACTTGTATTCCAGTATTTGAAGTTTAGGATAGTTTCCAAGGTTCTGTTCCTGCCAAAGATATTAAATACAGTTATACTTGTCGTTTGTGAAACGTGTTTACTCTGCCGAGGTAGCTAAGTCTGGACTACGGCGCCGGCCTTGAGAGCCGCTAAAATGTGGATAGTCCTCACGGGCTATCCTCGCGTCAAGCAAGCCGGTGGCGGACCCCCGCCACGGGAGTTCGAATCTCCCCCTCGGCGCTTTTTACAATTCGGATATTCATGAGAATTTAATAAGTAAGAAGAAACTTTGTTTCTTTGGCGTTTTCATAACTTTTAAGTGAAGCGAGAAAGTTTGAAAATCAAGGGAATACCTAGTATTCCCGCAGACTTCTAACGATGCGAGTTAACGAGCAATATAGAAGCAAGAGGCTCACGCCTTCGGGCGAGATCCGAAAACTGTTCGGAATGCTTCCAGCATTCCAAACGCTCGCTAAGCACAGCTTAGTTCGTCTCCCCCTCGGCGCTTTTTACAATTCGAATATTCATGAGAATTTAAAAAGCAAGAAGAAACTTTGTTTCTTTGGGGTTTTCATAACTTTTGAGCGGAACGAAAAAGTTTGAAGGTAAAGAAAATCTTTGATTTTGCATAATCAAAACCGTTTTCCAGAGTTATAGCTGTTGGAATATTTCAGATAACTTTAAAGATAACTTATATATTCATTAACACTGGTGTTCGATAAAATGAAAAGAGGTCCCATAGCAACACTCGGTGGTAACGTACAACTAAATCCAGAGGAACAAATATTCATTGAAATATTTCGCAGGGCAGAAGAGATAGCTGGAGGAAGGCCAAACATAGCGATAATACCCACGGCTAGTCAGGATACCGAGAAAGCTGGAAAGGATTACTCTATACTTTTTAGAAAAATGGGTGCCGACATAACTATTTTGAATCCGGATGTTCGAGACAGTGCCAACCACAAAGACCTAGGTGAACTAGCGGAAAAAGTAGACGCATTCTTCTTTACTGGTGGGAACCAGCTGAGGATAACGACAATGCTTGGAGGCACGAGGCTATTGGAGAAAATTAAAGAGAGGTATCTAAGAGGTAGTATGGTCGGTGGAACCAGCGCGGGAGCAGCATGTCTGACAGGTATAATGATAGCACACGGTGAAAGCGAGGATGCACTAATGGCGGGAGAGCTAGAACTATCATCTGGTCTAAATTTTATAGGGAATGCGACAATAGACACTCATTTTACCGCTAGGGGTAGATTTCCAAGATTAATTCATGTGGTTGCAGAAAACCCTGGTATACTTGGTATAGGTATAGGAGAACATACTGGAGCTTTCTGGGACTTCAAAAAGAACGAATTCGAAGTCATCGGAAGCCGAAACCTTGTGGTGGTAGATGGAGTGACCATTGGAGCTAGCAACAAAGCGGATATAAAGCCTGGTGAACCTTTGTGCGTTGAAAATATCACCCTTCATATACTTTCAAATGGCTCTACCTTTGATCTAGATAAAAGGAAAGTAACTCTCCCGGAGAGGATCATTGAAGAGCCTGATGTGGAGATTTAAACCAGGTAACAAAGAAGATAACTCTTTGGCGATCTTAGGATTCGAAAGAGTATCCACCCACTTTCCAAGATCTATTTGAGCTTCCATTACAGGGTATAGTGCATGTACGTTCGGCCCTCCTAGATAATTGATTTCGAGAATTCTAATTCCTTCGTTTTCTTTAGTTTCATATGACATATGGAACCTCTCATATAGGAATTCCAACAATTTTCAAACCTAGCTCGGAACTATAATATGGACCTGGGGATATATGAACTTATCTGAAAATTGAGCTTTGAACAAACAATATCACAAGGTTTATACCTTATTATCACCTCATAAAGATTCAATGAGAGGTTTGTTCATAGGAAGATTTCAGCCCTTCCATAATGGGCACATGGCCATAGTCCGGAAGATGGAAACGGAGTGCGACGTGATAATGATAGGTGTAGGAAGTGCCCAGGACGAACTTAGACCGGAAAACCCTCTGTCAGGTGGCGAGAGAATCACCATGATCAGACGTACCCTGGAGAGTGAAGGTATTCACAACTTCGAGATTTACCCGATTCCGGATATAAACTGCTATCCAGCATGGCCACATTACGTTCGAGGAATACTACCCTCTTTTGACAGAATCTATGCCAATTCAGGTGTAGTTAAACGCCTGTTTAATTCTATTAGGGTGGAAGTGGTTGAGGTGGAGCCCATCAACCGAGATGTTTGGAGGGGAACTGAGATCCGAAGGAGGATTATTGATGGTGAAAAATGGGAGGACCTTGTTCCCAACGCGGTAGCTGAATACCTGGAGGAAGTTAATATGAAGGAAAGAATAAAACCAGTATATGGATTCGAAGAGGAGACTGAAAAAAAAGTAGCCCATCTGCTTACTAAGAATGAATTGACTATAGCTACGGCGGAATCGTGCACCGGCGGCCTAATCGCCCATCGTTTAACCAATATACCCGGCTCTTCGGCCTACTTTATGACTGGATTGGTTACCTATAGCAACCCGGCGAAGATCCAGTTACTAGGGGTTGAATCAGAAACTCTGGAAAAACACGGTGCCGTTAGTTCTGAAGTTGCAAAGGAGATGGCTGAAGGGGTTAAAAAAAGAATAAAAACGGATATTGGTGTCAGTACCACCGGAATCGCCGGTCCAGGAGGAGGGAGTGAAGAAAAACCGGTCGGTACGGTTCATATGGGTATCGCCACAAATGATGAGACTTTAACTAAAAAGTTCAAATTCACGGGAGACCGCTGGCAGATAAAAGAACAAACTTCCGAGCTGGCCCTTAGATGGATCGCTGAGATACTTGAGTAGTTCAATTTCCAATATTTTTTACAGCCGTACTTAGGTAATTAAACAATGGAGCAAGTTTGAACGTAGAATCGACTACTACCGCTATTATATCTTTTTTTCTGGGTGATGTTGCTATTATCCGTCCCTCCGGCGAGTCAACTATTATTTTAGATATTGGACTTCGGTTTAATTCAGAGTTCGCCGTCTTTCCAGCTCCGACCATAGTGGCCACCATTATGCCAAAAGTTTCTTCGTGGACACTGGAGGGAAGGTCCGAATACATAACCATCCCCTCTCTGCTTACTAAAGCAACACCGTAAACTCCCTTTTCTTTGAGCTTTGTAAATATTCTCTCATATTCTTCATCCAAATTAAAGCCTCCTCAAAAACCCTTAGTCTCTATCTTAAATTCGCATCTTTCGTCCCCTAAACTCTCACACTTAATTTCCTTTGTCTCCACCATGCTTCCTGTATATTTTTCATATATACTCGATATAATTCCTCTTAAATGATGACAAGTTTTAGTACTTGATGTCTCATCAATCTCAATACTTCCCTCTGAATAAGCAACATTATCTTCAAGAGTTAACGAATCCACCCATCCCCGAGCTTGTACTAACTTTTCCGCCTTGCCCATGAATCCATCGTCCTTATCTATTACCTCGATAATACCTTTTCCAATAGCCTTACCTTCTCGGTAAAACAATCCTTCGTAGGCCGTAGCCATGACACTCTCATAAAGTTTTGCCATCGACTTGAGTTCCTTTTGTGATATCTTGACGAACTTCATGTTGGTCTCCTCCTTTCTATCTATAACATTCAGGGCACAATAATTGGCCTTCAACAGTGGTTAGTCGTTCTGAATAAACCTTGCAACTTTCGCAGTATCCCGATGTCTCGATTTCTTTTGATTCCGTATAACGTTCAATATCTTCTGGATAGCGTATCCTGGCGTACTCACGAGTTATGTCAAGCAGAGCCGGCGACATCTCTATTATGTCATTTTCGGTGATGATACCTATCATATTTCCCCCGCGGATCACGGGAAGTCTACGTATTCCATGTCTCGCCATCAAATCAGCCGCGTCTCTTATGCTTTTGATACCTGAAATGGTTTTTACTGGGCTGGACATTATATTCTTTACTTTAACCTCCTTGGGGTCTAAACCCTCTGCCACGGTTTTAAAGACGATGTCCATCTCGGTGATTATGCCTTCTAGTTCTCCTGCTTCGTCCAACACTACAAGACTTCCGACCCCGGATTCTTTCATCAGTGAAGCTGCTTTTGAAACCGTGTTGGTCTTTTTAATTATTATCGGTGTGACCGACATCACATCCTGAATCCGTACGTCCGGGCTTTCAAAGCTCGCCATGGTAAATACCGAGAGATATAATATTCAGGTATATGTTAAATCTTTCGAAAAAATTCTAGAGGTCGGAAAATGTTAATTACCTGCGTCTGAATTGCGTTTTCGATAAAACATGAAATTTGAACTCATATGTTTAATGACCTTTAGTGGTTCAATAAAGGACAAGGAAGACGATATCTCAAAAATGTTGTCTCATGCAAATCAAGACCTGCTTAAAAGGGGAGTACCTACTGGGGTAGAGGGAGGGGCGTCGGCAGTTGATGTTGAATATAACCAAAATAAGCTCAAGTTGAAGATCGTTTCGGATAGGTATGTTAGAGCCCACGACGCGGTACTTCGATTGAAGAAAAAATTGAGCCAGGAGATGGGAAAAAAGCATCATATCGGCGTACGAGGTGTAGAGATTATTTCTTATGAGGTCGAATTTCAAGTAGATAAAATGCCGGAGGATACTATAAACATTCCATATTCCGAAGATATCAAGTTCGACGAAAATAAGTGCACCCTTAAGATAGGAAAACTAACTCAAGACCAGCTTGCGAACAACTACGTCGACCGAATGATCAATAGGATAAAGGAGAAGATAGATGCCCAATTTTACGAAGGTAAGGGGGAACAATGGATACTTTTATGGTGCTCTGAAGAGAAGGATATAGTTTGGAATAAAGATCCCACTGTAGAGATGGGAAAAAAAGGATGGATCATCAAGGGCCCGACAAAGGGGAAGTGGTTTTATCGGCCTGTGGCTGCAAAGATATTACGGACCATGGAAAAGATTGCTTTAGAAGAAGTGATGAAACCCTTGGGTTTTGAGGAAGTTATCGGATCCATGATGGTGCCCTTCGATACTTGGATCGAAACCGGGCACATGGAAGGGGTACCCAACGAAATGTATTACGTTTCAGAACCTATTACTAGGGATCCTAAAGAGTGGGAGGAGTTAGTAGATTACATCAAAATTTCAAAGGAAGTACCTATCGAACTTCTCAGTAAGTTGGTTTCAGAACCCAAGAGTGGCATATGCTACGCCCAATGTCCCGTAATATATTGGTCCCTGAAGAACCGAACTCTTGCCGATGAAAGTCTGCCGCTGCTACTCTACGAAAGGACCGTACCTAGTGCAAGGTACGAATCAGGAGGGAGACATGGAATCGAAAGGGTTGACGAATTCCACCGAATCGAGCCTGTTTATATAGGTACTAAGGAACAGCTTTTGGAGCTTAAAGAAAAGATGATCGAAAGGTACAGACATGTATTCGAAAATATCCTAGAACTCGAGTGGAGGATGGCTGAAGTTGAACCCTTCTATCTCCAGCAGGCGGGGAGCAGAGAAGCCGGTGGGCACACCGAAGAGGGGACTATCGATTTCGAAGCATACCTGCCATATCGAGGAGAGCGAGAAGAAAGTGAGTGGTTAGAGTTCCAGAACTTAAGTATATTCAAAAAGT
Organism: Thermoplasmata archaeon; assembly: GCA_019594025.1. Lineage (GTDB taxonomy): Archaea > Thermoplasmatota > Thermoplasmata > Halarchaeoplasmatales > Halarchaeoplasmataceae > Halarchaeoplasma. Next base: position 805 of record JAFDUB010000035.1, on the reverse strand, counting down.
ATACGGAGTCGTTCAATATCAAATCACAAACCAAAGCTTTGTACTCCGGATGTTCTGGAATTGGACTGGAGAGGTGGACAGCCGCGTTCCTAGCGCAGAAGGGAATCGACCCTTCTAAATGGCCGAATGGGTTCAAAGAATGTTACGGAGACTCACCGAAAGGTTTAAAACTTCTATAGCATACGTTTAGAATCTCCAATAAAAATACCAAAAAGTTGTTATAGCATATGGAGATAACAACAATCCAAGCTAATCAGGGGAATCATAATGGCAAGGCGAAAGTCTAGACGAGCATCCAGACGTGTAAAGGACAAATGGAAATCAAAGAGCTGGTACACTATCGTTGCATCGGATATGTTCAACGGCGCGAAGGTGGGTGAAACACCTGCAGCGGAACCCGAGCTACTGCTGGGTAGAGTCTCCGATATAAGTCTCCAAGAACTGGCAGGAGATTTTTCCAAAGTCCATGTAAAAGTAAAGCTAAAGATCAACGCTATTAGAGGCGGCGAATGCATAACCCAATTTTATGGGCACGGTATGACTTCTGATTTTATCAGAAGATTAACCCGCCGCAGGCGTTCGAAACTAGAACCCACTTTTGATGTAACTACAAAAGAGGGTTATAAAATTCGTGTTAAAGTTCTTTCTGTCACTAATAAAAGGATTAATTCCTCGATCAAAAACTCCCTGAGAAAAAAACAGATGGAAATCATTTCTGAGACTGCCTCTAATAGCGTTGATCTTTAGCTTTACTTTTACATGGACTTTGGAAAAATCTCCTGCCAGTTCTTGGAGACTTATATCG
>JAFDUB010000136.1 GCA_019594025.1 Thermoplasmata archaeon | reverse complement strand
CTTGACTCAGAGTTACGGGCCTGAAGCTAGAGGTGGTGCCTGTAGCGTAGATATAATTGTGAGCGATAAAGATATACATTATCCAGAAGTAAGAAAGCCGGATATACTGATATCCATGTCTCAACCGGCTTTGAAAACCTATCTACCCACCTTAACCGAGGATGGTGTCCTTTTTATAGATACGTCGTTGGTTGAACAACCGGATAGGGATAATGTTGGAATACCCGCCACAGAATTAGCAGAAGAGGTCCTGGGGATCCGGATAGTATCGAACATAATAATGCTGGGTTATTTCACCGCGATAACAGAATTGGTAACCGAAGAATCCATGAAAAAGGCGATCTCAGGTCTGGTGCCAAAGGGTACCGAAGAGAAGAATCTCAAGGCATTCCAAGTAGGGTTCAGGGAGGGGGAGAGGTAGGTAATGCTCAAAACCACGAAATGTTTCGTTTCAGATGATATGTTCGTTTCAACGTTTTAAATGTTTTAAATGACCGGAGGTATCCAGGGATCGGTACATCCGTCTAATATCAACTTTTTACCGGCCAAACATCAGATCGACCATCGTCGAGGGCGGCGAAACCTCTCTCCATATCCTCTATCAGTTCTTCTATCTCCTCGATACCCGCCGATACACGTATGAGATTGTCTCTTATTCCAATCCGCTCCCTTTCCTCTCGGGACATGTTGGAATGTGTCATCACCGCAGGTACCTCGATCAATGACTCTACACCGCCGAGACTCTCTCCAAGGGCAAATACTTCCAGAGCCTCAACGAACTTTACAGCCTTCTCCGATGTGCCCGAAAGTTCGAAGGAGAGCATACCGCCGTATCCGGACATCTGCCGGGATGCAAGGTCATGCTGGGGATGTGATGGAAGGCCGGGGTAGTACACAGCATCGACAAGGCGATGCTCTTCAAGATATTCCCCCAGGATCTTTGCGTTTTTCTCGTGGATATTCATACGTGGTTTAAGGGTTTTTATACCGCGCATAACCAGGTAAGAGTCGAATGGGGAGAGAACGGTGCCCAGGGCATTCTGGTGGAACATTAGCTTTTGGTGCAGTGTTTCATCATTCACCATCACAGCCCCGCCGACCACATCCGAATGGCCGCTGATGTATTTTGTCAAACTGTGAACGACCACATCTGCTTTCAACTCCAGAGGTCTCTGGAAATATGGTGTCGCAAAGGTGTTATCCATCACCACTAGTGTATCCTTTTCGTGGGCTTCGTCCGCGATATTTTCTATGTCCAGAACCTTCATCAGGGGATTTGTGGGACTTTCGAGCCATATCATTTTGGTGTCTTTTAGGAAGGATATATTCTCATCTTTAGACAGGTCTACGAAGTCGAATTTAAGATCGAACCTTTCCATCACCTTTACAAAGAGTCTCCGTGTGCCGCTGTACAGGTCGTCAGAAGCGATTATATGATCGCCGCTCTCTAGAAGAGATAGAAGTACCGTCGTCTCGACGGCCATACCCGAGGAGAATGCGTAACCGTGTTCAGCTCCTTCAAGGGCCGCCAGTTTTTTTTCCAGCGCCCTTCTTGTGGGGTTTCCGCTTCTTGAATAGACGAAACCTTTCTCCACATCTTTCATATTCTTTTTTGAAAAGGTGGAAGAAAGATGTATGGGTGAAACCACGTCGCCGTGTAGCGTTTCGTCGGGTTCCTCGCCTTCATGTATACTTTTTCCTGAAAATCCCTTCACGATATCAGCTCCATTATTCTTTCATCATCGATTTTAAATCCGTTTTTTAACATCCAGTCATCATCGTAAAACCGTGATAAATAATTGCGGCCCGTATCTGGCGATACGATCACCATGGTTTTATCGGTTTTGTCCTTTAGCCACTTTACCGCACCCGCTAGGGCGCTACCGGTGGAGCCGCCGGCCAGTATTCCTTCTTTCCTAGCCAGCAGTCTGGCTGCAGAGAACGAGATCTGATCGTTAACGATCACTATTTCATCCACAACATCGAGGTCACAGGTGTCCGGTAGAAAATCCTCTCCTATTCCCTCTACCAAGTATGCCTCAGCCTTCCCCATCGCATCCCCGATATTCATTCCTCCTTTGACCAAATTGTATATCGAGCCTTCGGGGTCCACACCGATTATCTTCGCATCGCCCTTTTCCTTTAGATATCTACCTATACCTGTTATGGTTCCTCCCGTTCCTATACCACACGCAAAGGCATCGATATCCCCTCTTGTCTGCCTCCATATCTCCCTCCCGGTGGTTTCGTAGTGGGTGAGTGGATTGTATCTGTTATGATATTGGTCCGGCGAATATGCGAAGGGTGTTGGATCAACCTTTAATTTGCTTATATCGTTCAGGGCATTAAGATCATTATCTTTCACCAACCCTTCCACCTTTGTCACGATCTCTTTTAGTTTCTGCGCTTCAACCTTTCCGCCTTCTTTCCATATCAATTTTTTTACCGCGTCGGCAACTCGATAATAGGAATTCGGTGCATCGGGAGGCACTTCGGTGGGTACTCTGATCACATGAGCACCTAGAGATATCAACAACAGTTCTTTCTCTCTGCTCATCTTAGTGGGCATCGTGAAAACGAGTTGAAAACCTCTCAAGTTTGCAGCAATTGCGAGGCCGGTTCCCGTATTTCCAGATGTTGGCTCAACTATTACTCCACCCTTTACAATAACCTCTTCCTTTTCCGCACCATCAAGCATGAACACTCCTATTCTATCTTTTATGCTTCCACCGGGGTTAAAGAATTCTAACTTCGCGAGTAACCTGTTATCCATCTCAAAATACTCTTCGATACACCGAAGCCTCACCATGGGTGTACCGCCTATAGTTCCAAGGATGTCATCGTAGATTTCAGTCATGTAATTGATTATAACGGTGTTATAGTATATCATTTTTTCCCGTCAATCCTCCCAGCAATTTATATATACCATCTAACCCTCATTGAACCCAGGTGTTAACACATCAGCGAAATAACGAAAACCATCTCTGATACTGCTTACAAGGCGTACGAGAAAAAGCTTCTCAAAGAGATAAAGGGCAGAAAAAACAT
>JAFDUB010000128.1 GCA_019594025.1 Thermoplasmata archaeon | reverse complement strand
TGGGAGAGAAAAATGGTTGCAAAGAAGGATAAATCCACCTATGATAATGAATACTAATGCTATGTCAGAAACCGCTTCAACCGCCATTAGATCTTTCACCCCCTAGGATAGTACGATCCTCATTAGCCATATCTTTAAATCTACTATTACCTTCAAGGTAGTCTTCTAAACAATTAAAAAGCTGGAAAGCTGATACCATTTTTGTGTATAATATCTTATCAACACCTAACTTGGTGAGTTCTACCACATCGTCCTCTATTTCACACTCCACGAAAACGGTGGTATCGTCCGAAACTTCTTCCATCAATATCGTATTACTGAATATATCCGGAAGAAAGCTGAAGACGAAGGCGGCTTTTTTAAGGTTTAACCCCCTTCTCACCTCACCGTATTTGAAATCACCGTAAACAAAATCGTGGCCACTTATTTCAAGCTCTTCTATATTCTCCGGATCATGATCGACCACTACAATGTCGTCGAAATGCTCCTTGATGATCGGTATCAATTTTTTTGCAAGATGGTTATATCCCAGGACAACTGCATGATCTTTGTACTCTTTTACATCCTCGTCTCTTCGGTCCTCGGATTCAAACCTTTTGAACCACGGCTTCACCCATTCATAGATCTTGTGATTGTTATATATTACGTATGTGGACGAACTCATGGTGATCAGCGCCATCAGGCTCAGGTATCCCAGGACTTCGATCTCTATGAAACCCTGAGCCACCGCCAGTGCACCGACTACAAGAGAGAACTCGCTCACCTGGATCATGTTTATACTGCCTAGGAAGGAAGTTTCAACGGAAAATTTTTCTCTGTAGATCAAGTAGAAGATTATCATGAAATTTCCAACTATCAATATCAAGGAAGCGATCACAGCTTCCTGCCAGTAATAAAACAACTCATCGGCCACCAACCTCAGACCGATAGTGGAAAAGAAAACCAAAATGAAAAAATCGGTCAAGGGTTCTATCCTCTCCTCCAGCTCTCTACTATAGGGCAGCTGGGCGAGACCCAGTCCCGCTAGGAAGGCTCCCACTTCTATCGACAGATCGAATCTTTCCGAGGTATATATGAAGAGGAAAGCCCAGGCGATGGTGACGACGAACAGTACCTCTTTATGCGCCGCCACCCTTTTGAACACTTCCGGAAGTATATAGCGGGAGGCGGCCAAGGTGACTACGGTTATGATACCGACCAACAGCAGTATTTTACCGAATGTGAAGGCTATCTCGATAGGACTAGCCAGGGTACCTATTCCTAGTAGTGCGAGGGCCAGGACAAGATAGATATCTTGCCCTATCAGCACGCCTACGTTGATCCTTCCGGGTAACGTCCGTATCTCACCCTTATCAGTGAGGGCCTTGACTATCACCGGAGTTGCACCGAAGTTCGTACATAACCCGATGACCTGTGCCTGCCAGAAGGAAAAACCCAGCATGTAGGCCACCAGAACGGCTAATGTTTGCTGAAGTACTATCTGACTTCCCGCTATCCTGACTATCGGGCGAAATATTTTCTTTATCTCGTCGAAATGCATCTTGATACCTAGGAGGAAAAGAAGAAATCCGATGCCGAGGCTAGACATGATTTCCACTAAGCCCTCTTCGACAACTACGTTCAGGACTACCGGTCCCAATATAACTCCAGTTAAGATATAGGCAACTATGGTAGGTTGCCCCAATTTATGAGCCACATAACCTATCACCGTGGCAGCCACGAATATTATGGCGAAATTGGCGGAATACGCTATGGCGGTGGACATAACTCTTCTCCAGATATCTATATTTGTATGGCTTTGTCAAATCAGCTATTTTCCTTAAATATATTCCGCTCTTTATTGTGTTCTAATTGGCTCGATATTACAATCGATTTTGGAATTACAGAGTTAACGCTGATAGCAGTTCTCCTTCAATCAAGGTTATCCTATTCCAGGAACTTTGATACGAACGGTGAGGTGTCGCCTCTGCGCAGGTAGTGCCCCGAAGGTCCCTCTCCCAGGAATTCCGAGAACCAAGATTCGTGCTGGATCTCTTCGTGCAGGATCGCCTGTGCCAGGTCGTACGTTCTGTGGTCCTTACCCGCGGTCATGTTGCAGATCTTTGTGTACTGTCGTACCGCACACCTTTCTGCCTCCACAAGTACTTCCATGATCTTTTTTACGTCGGATGTATCCTCCGGAAGATACGCCGGCGGACATCCAGATATATCGTGAAAATCCTTCATATCCTTGGGGAGTTCTCCACCGAGTTCGTATATGCGTGGTACCAACGCCTCAAAGTGATTCCGGTCCTCTATCCTCGCAGTTTCCGCGTTCTCTTTCAGCCCTTCTCCTTCGAGTCCGATGAGATTAATTCGAGTATGGTGTAGTAGTAGAACGTGGTTAGCTCAGCTGCCGCGTTCTTCACCAAAAGGTCCACGAGTTCATCGACATCTATGCCTGTTTTCTCTACCATTTCTCTTGTTACTTTCGCCATTCTTTTGCCCTCCTAAATCATTTTAGTTTTGTAACTTGAAAAACTGTTAACAACCGTTTTAAACTTATAGGAATGACATCCTTTACGTATTAAAAAAACCGAAGTTCTTTATACGACGTTTTATGATGAGAATAAAAAGTGAGAAAAAATGAAAGCTAAAACTTTCATGACGTTTATGTTGAGCTTAATGCTGCTCGTAACTATTTTAAGCACCGGCTGTCTCGATGACGACAGCGAGAAGATAGTAGGAACATGGGTGCACCAGCTAGAGGAAGATGAAGAGCCTAACGGAGTCTATGTAACATTCAAGTCCGACGGGACGGGATATTTCCAAAGGTGGGCTGATGAAAAGATGGAGTTTGAATGGGAAATAATCGAGAGGGGAACAATACTGGTGGGAGACGACGAAGGCTTTGATGAATCTCGTTACCGTTTTGAGAACGATGATAGGCTGATTTTTATTAACCCCGGTGATCCCGATGATGAGATCGAATATGTGAGGGCCGAGCCGGAGGATATCGAACTCCCCAAAGAGTCGGAATGGTTAGTCGGCGGTTTGACCTATAATGTAGAAAGTTCGAACACCACGGCCTACGAAGAAGGTGATGGTTGGCAGGCAGACGCACGGATTCAAGTAACCCTGGATCAACCGAGTGGTGCAGGTACAGAAGACGTAAAAATAATCATGACGGATGACCAAAGCCGTCCACTCCTCGACCACCAATATACCGTCAGATACTCGCTGTTGGATGACGACGGGCGGGTGGTTACCGGTACCCGTATTTACTTGACTATCTACGATCTAGTCGAGGGTGAAAACATAAGCGATTATGAAGTGTCCATGAGCGTAGCGGGATACGATAATAAGATAAGTGCCGTCATCAACTGATTTAACTTCATCAAAAATCACTGCCGGATACCTTTATATTACCTACCTACTATGGGGATATCTTTTATTAATAACCCGTAAATCAACCATAATGTGATGCCGGTGGTGAATAAAACGTACATGGGCAAAGAAAGGCTTCTAGTATCCTTTGTTCGGATCACCTTCACCGCTTGAGGTATGAATG
>JAFDUB010000011.1 GCA_019594025.1 Thermoplasmata archaeon | reverse complement strand
TTCCGACCGACGGGTCGAGAGTGGCCGAGAGAGGGGTATTAGAAGGGTTAAAGCTAGCTAAAAAGTTGAACAAACCAGCTCATTCTATATACGTTTTGGAGACAAAAAAGTACGAGCATTTGAAGGGAAGTAAAATACAGCCTGAAGATAAAAAGAATATGAAGAAAGTGGCTCAAAAGGCTTTGGAATGGGTCTGGAAAAGAGCACAGGACGCAGGAGTCGATATAACAACAGAGATGATGGAAGGCGAACCTTACGATTGCATAGTTAGAGAAGCAGGTGAAAGGGACGTTATATACATAAGCAGCCACGGTTCCTCAGGCTTTAAAAAAGCTATTTTAGGCAGTAACACGGATAAAGTCTTGAAACATGCCCATTGCACAGTAGTCGTGGTAAAAAACGGGTAAATTATCACTTTTCCATGACTTTGGATACCTATTAGATCCATCGAAAGGATGTTATATGCCCTTCTGTATAAACCACCTCGATGCACGAGTACTCGGTAATGAAACAGCTCATAGCCGCCCTTACTGATGAATTAGAGAAAAAGGGGATCGACCGTGTTGAAGAAGTTACTCTTGAGATAGGTGAGCTAACGTTCTTGGGCGAAGAGCAGCTTCAATTTGCTTATGAGGTGATGACAAAAGATTCGTTCCTGGAAGGTTCGACTCTCAACGTAGTGAATGTGAGTGCCGAGGTGAAATGTGAAGAATGTGGTTATCAAGGTGGGATCAATTATGTTGATGATCCCGCATTCCATTACAATATACCTGTGATAACGTGCCCTGATTGTGGAGAGAAACCTCGTATAATACGTGGAAAGGAAACCACTATCGTCAGTGTGACAGCTTTTCAGGAGGATTAATATGAAAGACGAACTGAAACAGTTTAAGCTGAGAAACGAAAAGATCGCTGAAAAGGTGACTCGGAAGATCCGAGAAGCCAACGTTCAGATGAACGTGATGCACGTCTGCGGTACCCACCAAGATACTTTGGTTAGGTACGGATTGGAGGATATGTTGAAACAAGCTGGGATCAACATAATCCAAGGTCCCGGCTGTCCCGTGTGTGTCACCACCCCACGAGAGGTGGAAGAGATGATCAAACTGGCGGAGAGCGGAGTCGTTATCACCGCCTTCGGGGACATGATGAAGGTCCCGGGAGAGAAAAAATCATTGATGCACGCAAAACAAGATGGGGCTGATGTGAGAGTGGTATACAGTATCGACGATGCCGTTGATTTGGCAAATAAAATAGATGAACCGGTGGTTTTCATGTCCGTAGGCTTTGAAACCACCACACCTACCACCGCTTCTACGATCTCAAGAGGAGCTCCAGATAATTTCTATGTACTCAGCTGCAACAGAGTTATACCTCCTGCACTGGACGCCATACTAAAGATGGGAGAATTGAACCTCGACGGTCTTATAGAGCCGGGACACGTGAGCGCGATAATCGGAACCCGACCCTACGAACCGCTGTCAGAAAGGTACGGCATACCTCAGGTGGTAGCTGGATTCGAACCTTTGGACCTGTTGATGGGTGTGTATATGTTGGTGCAGCAGGTAAAGGAGGGAAGAGCCGAGGTTGAAAACGAGTACGGCAGGGTGGTAAAAACTGAAGGGAACTTGAAAGCTCAGAAGATGATCGAAGAAGTCTTCGAACCCATGGATACGGACTGGAGAGGTTTCCCGGTGATCCCCGGTTCAGGATTAAAACCAAGAGATAAGTACAGCGAGCACGACGCCCGAGTGGTATTCTCAGATATTTTAGACGAACTGAAGGGTAAAAAGTTCGAAGAGCGTGAGAACTGCCTATGCGGAGAGGTACTGAGAGGTGTTACCGAACCAAATGAGTGCGAGTTGTTCGGTAAGGGATGTACTCCCGGTAATCCGGTAGGACCGTGTATGGTCAGTAGAGAGGGAAGCTGCAACATCGCCTATAGGTATCGTGGTGGAGGATAGGATGTCTTATATGAATTGATAAATCAGTCAAACTCAAAGTTTTTTATCGATCATCCTCATATGCAAGAACATGAACCGAGATTTCCTTAAAGACACCGTACGAAAGAAAACAGACTTTTCCCAAACGGATCAAAATAAAGGAGTCCCACCGCCTCCGGTGCAAAAGCCGGCTCCCGAGGATGCTACATTGATCGATCTTCCGGATGCTGATACCTTAACCATCGATACTTCATTAGTAACAGCCATATCGAACCGGAAATCCAGACGCTCATTTTCCGACCGATCTATATCACTGGATGAACTATCGTTTTTGTTGTGGAGTACCCAGGGAATAAGGCAAAAATTGGGTGCGGGACATGCTTACCGAATGGTACCTTCGGCCGGATGCCGCCATGCCCTTGAAACCTACATTGCCGCCTTCAAGGTGGACGGTTTGAAGAGGGCCATCTACAGATACTTACCAATGGAACACAAGCTGGTAAAGGTGGCAGAACATGAGGATCTCGAGGGAAAAATCACCGAGGGAGCACTCGATCAACCCTTCGCCGGTAACTGTGCGGTGACCTTCGTGTGGACAACCATACCTTACAGGATGAAATGGCGCTATTCAGATGCATCATACAAGGTCATAGCCCTTGATGCCGGTCATGTCTGTCAGAATCTTTACCTTGCATGCGAGGCAATAAAATGTGGAACCTGTGCCATCGCCGCATACGATCAGGAACAGATGGATGCCCTACTTGACGTTGACGGGGAAGAAGAATTTACGGTATACATGTCACCGGTAGGGAAGGTATAGGTTTACCGGCCATCAGATTCCCTTCGTCGAATGTTTCCCTACATTTACCATGTTAGTACTTTGTCAGACGTTAAGTATGACAATCTGTCAAGAGTTCCTTAACCGGACCAACCCCTATAATCTACAGAATATGTTTTTATCACCCTTCAAGGAATTGTCTTGTAAGGACTTCCTGGGTTCTTCTGCAAAAAAGTGCTGAAGGAATTCGCTAACGCTCATACCCACTTATCAATTTTTTCATCAGCTTCGCTTCAGAATGAATTGAATGCAGGAATCAAATAGATTCCTTTGGTAAGAAGGAATTGAAGCCAATTTCTTCAAAATGCGGGGGGAGGGATTTGAACCCTCGGAGACCTATGTCACAAGGTCCTAAGCCTTGCCCCTTTGGCCATGCTCGGGTACCCCCGCAGTTACGAGCTGATGCGAGTAACGAGGAGTTAATGGAAACTTTTTCCATGTCGACCCGCAGTTACGAGCTGATGCGAGTAACGAGGAGTTAGGGGTGCGGATTTCAACATATCCACATATTTTTAGTTTAATACTTAAAGAGGGAACGATTGCACTTCAATAAGAGAGTTTTGGTCTGTTATAGGTAAAGATGCAGCTTATTTATCAACCCTCCATTATTACTTAAAGATACTAATCAAAAGACAGGTCTTTGAGTATAAAGGGTATCCTTCTACCCGAGGGAGCTCTTTGGAATTTACCGAACTCTTTCAATTTTCTAAGTTGTTCTCCGTTAAACACAGGTCCTTCCGCACATACCCTTAGCCCGTCCACTACACATGATCCACATAGGCCGATGCCGCACTTCATATACCTTTCCAGGGAAGCCTGAACCGCAATATCATAATCGTCGGCTATTTGAAAAACTCTTTTCATCATTAGCTCTGGTCCACACGTTATAACCAGATCGATACCTTGAAGGAGGTCCTCCATCAAGTCGGTGACAAATCCGTGATATCCTGCCGAACCGTCATCTGTAGCAGCATGAACCTCTGTGTATTTTTCAAACTCGTCGTAAAAGAGCAGTTCGTTTAAAGTCCTAGCTCCCAAGGCGCAAGTAATTTCTATGCCCCTATTTGCCGCTTCCTTTGCAGCCGGTAATACAGAGGCCCCTCCAATACCACCGACCACTGCGAGTATTTTCTCTCCTTTTAAATCGTACCCCTTTCCATAAGGGCCCCGAATTCCAATTCGTTCACCCTCGTTAAATTCATGTAAAGCCCGTGTTCCCTCACCAACATTGCGCACCGTAATAGCTTGTACATCATGCTGATAAGATAGACTCATTGGTATTTCATCCACACCCGGGACCCAAACCATAACAAATTGACCAGGGGTAATGTCTGAAGCATAGCTAAAATAAAAAGTCTTTATCGATGGTGTCTCGGGTACTATTTTTTTAATTTCTACTATTTCCATGGGATTCATACGTTAACCCGATAGGAATCATGGTAAAATAAATTTATTGAACACATTATTCGAAAAGTTTTAAATACACTATATATCCTATCAAAAAAATATTGGGATAGAATGAAACCAGCTGATATTACCTCCAACCACACTAGAAAAGAGATGAATGCAATTGCTGAGGATATAGGAATAGAAAACCCAAGTTCATTCAAAAACAAAACAGAGCTGGCTAACACAATGGTTCCTTTGTTAGAAGAAAAAATGGGGGAAGAAAATGTTCCCGATGGTATCAAAGAGGTAAAATCAATATTAAAACAAATTAGAGGTACAAAGATCTCTATGGATAATTACAAGCAAAAAATGAAGTTACTTGTAGAAAAGGAAAAAAGTGGGGATATCAACAAGGCTAGAGAACTTCTCGCCGAGTTGCTTGAAAGGGGGGAATTGTTGGTGGATTTAAATGACCGACTCAATGTATTGGATGAGACTTTGGAAACCATTGAGGATGAAGAGTTAATACGAGAGGTAGAAGACAGTATTGATTCAGTGGTCTCAAAACCGGAAGAAGATATTGACGAGGAAGCTTTGAGGGAAGTAGAAGAGGCGATAGAATATATAGAGGGCTATAAAGATAGGATTGCCGCGAGGAGGGAAGAGCTTGAAGATAAAATTGTAGAAGCTAAGAATAGATTATCCGAACTTCGAGAAACATCGCTAAAAATCAACGAGGTTAAAAAGGAGTTTAAAGAAGGATTAAATGCTAAAAAGGAAAACCAGATTGAGTTAGCACTAGAGAAAATAGATGAAGCTTTAAACAAATCTCAGCTGGTAATGGATATACATGAACGTCTGAAGGAAGGAAAAGAATTAATAAAGAAGTTAAAGAAGCATGATTTTGCCTTTCATTCTTACTTGGATATGCTCAAAACCGGGAAGGAAAAAGCTAACGAGGGAGAATACAAATACTCTATGCAACTTTTAAACGATGCAATAAACGACATGCATCAAGAACTGGAGGAATTTGAAAAAGTAGAACTAAGGAGGGAAGAGGTAGAAAAAAAAGTTCGAGATATACTACGCAAGATCGAAGCCATAGAAAACGCCATCAAACTCGTAAAGAAAGATATAGACGATATACTTAGATGATAACATTTTTAACATCTTTAAGCCATAACCCAAACATGAAGCCGATAAGAAGTGTATTATGCTGTTGTGTGATAGTTATGTTGTTATTTCCCTTAACGACGGTGGAAGGTACGTCAAACGGTAATCCTACCGCAACAATAGAGACTAACAAGGGAACTATAGTTATTGAACTGTACGAGGACGACGCACCCGAGACCGTTGAAAACTTTATCAGATATGCAGAGGACGGCTTCTACAACGGATTGATATTTCACAGAGTTATAGAAGGATTCATGATACAGGGTGGAGGATTCTATCCCGGGATAGATATGAAAGAGACCACCTATCCACCTATTCCAAACGAAGCTTCCGACAGCGGACATCGAAACAGGAGAGGAACAATCGCTATGGCGAGGACGGAAGAGCCACATTCAGCAACATCACAGTTTTTCATAAATCATGCGGAGCACAACGAATTTTTGGATTGGGACTATCCCGAGGGAGACGGATGGGGTTACTGTGTTTTTGGTCGGGTGACCAGCGGTATGAGCGTTGTCGATCAAATAGATTCCGTTGAAACCACCTCCATGGGAGGTTATGAAAACGTCCCGGTTGAAGACGTGATCATACAAGAAGTATCGATATCTTATCTAGATGACCCTGGAGATACAGATGTGAACGATTCAGAACCCTTTTACAAGAACATCCTATTCCTCCAGATCATCATATCCGTTATAGCCGCCGCCGTCATCATCCTAATCTTGCGTCATAGAGAACAAAAAGAATGAAGTTGGCCGTATGCCTGGTATTGAGCTTCGTTAGGCGGTAGAAGAATTTAACTAGTACCGACATCTGTTAATTTATTTTTTCCAATATCTCGATCCCCACATCTTCCAACCTTTCCAACATCTCTTGATAATTGGACCCTTTAATACAGTCCTCAGGGGCGGCTATTCCCTTCTCAGGAATCTTACCGTTAGCCAGCAGCTCGGCTGCTATAGCAGGAGGAAAGCCGGTGGTTCTCTGCATAGCTGTCAGTCCTGTATCGGTGTCTTCCCTATCCCACATGTAGTAGTCATAGCGTATTTCTTCACCGTTTTTTTCACCCTTTGCAGTGTTCCACATTACACACACGTCCGTATCCCCCTCTTTTGGCTTTAATTTTGGAGTTATAACTGCAGCCAAAACCTCTCTTGGAATAACTTGTTTATCACCGACTGTCGCGGGGAGGGTGTCCAGCATACCGCATTCCTTTAACGTCTTTATACCGTCGTAATGACCGGGCCACCGTACGGTTTTCTCGTAGGTTTCTTGTAGCTCTGGTCTAGTATAAACAAAGCTGGGCATCCCAGGTGTTACAGCACATTCAAGTTCCTCATCAACCCCCAGTTTATCGAATCTAAATTTTTCGTGCTTCGACAAAGCCTGGATTTCCTTTAGCTCACCTTCGATCAAAGCTGAAGATTTGATCATGTACTCCCTAAGAACGTGGTCGAAGGCCCATGTGATCATGTATTTTAACGGGTGCCTTTGCGCGGCCTTTTTGTCCGGTATCCCACCACACCTAGCGATAGCGGAAACACTTTTGTCCATGTCACGAAGCGCCTTGCCCAAGGTTATGTTCGTCAGGCCCGGGGCGAATCCCATACCATCTACGATGGTTATACCGGTTTCTATCGCTCTTTTGTGCAGAAGTTCGCCGTACTCCTCTACGGACATACCTTCCGACACTTCAAGGCCTTCTTTTTCATACAAATCGGGCCGACGATGGTATTCCTCAATCATATCCACCATGTCTATTCCCAAATCGATGGCTATCTCCAGCGTGGTGTAGCTAGTTTTTCTGGTAGGTAGAGCATTGATTCCCACATCGTACTTTTCCATAATCGCTCTGGTTTTAACCCTGTCGGTAACGTCCACAACATGTTTAACCAGTTTATCGCTGTCGATAAATTCCATCAAACGATCTATTGTAGCTTCCGTCCTGCTGGCAATACCGATGGTTTCAAAATCGCTCTTATTAGCTAAATACCATGCACAGCCCTCTGCCTGTTTACCGGCTCCAAATATTAAAGCTTTCATTGTATGCACAGGGGGGTCATCTATTTTGGTTAAATAACTGTTTTGGCTAATTCCTAATTTCGGGAAAAGTTGTTATAACGGACTTACAGATAACAATTAAAATGGAACCCCTAGAGAGTATCATTCGGAGCATAATCGACGGAGAAGTCTCAAGCCGAGAAGAACTGCAGAAAAAGAAGTTCGAAGTTTGTAGTAAATTCAACCTATCCGAAGTTCCTAGTAACGCCGAGTTGATAGAAACCGCAAAAGGTATGACAAACGAAGAGACGGGGGAATTGGTATTCTCTTTACTCAAACGAAAGCCGGCAAGAAGTCAGTCCGGTGTAACGGTGATCGCTGTGATGACATCTCCTGAAAAATGTCCCCACGGCCGGTGTAACGTATGTCCTGGCGGACCGGAGTCCGTTAGACCAAGTCCCCAGTCCTATACCGGTAGGGAGCCTGCCGCACTCCGCGGCGAGCGAAATCGTTTTGACCCCTTCTCGCAGGTAAAAGATAGGTTAAATCAGTACAGGGCCATCGGGCACAGCACTGATAAAGTGGACCTCATCATAATGGGAGGAACTTTTCCCGCTAGGAAACTTGAGTATCAGCGTAACTTTATCAAGGGCTGTTTGGACGCCTTGAACGACAACAAAGAGCCTACGTTAGCCGAATCGATAAAGAAAAACGAGACCGCGAATAACCGCTGTATTGGTATAACGGTTGAAACCCGGCCGGACCAGTGTAGTGAGGAGCAAATAGCCAACATGCTCCCTTACGGTACCACCCGGGTCGAGCTGGGGGTGCAGTGCTTACGGAACGATATATTAAAAAAAATAAACCGGGGACACGGCGTCGAAGAAACCGTAAAGGCCACTAAATTATGCAAAGATCACGGCCTAAAAGTATGTTACCACATGATGCCGGGGTTACCTGGAAGTACTGTTGAAGAAGATTTAGAGGATTTTAAGAAATTATTCGACGATCCGAGATTTAGACCGGATATGCTGAAGATATATCCTACCCTTGTGGTCAAAGGCACTGAACTGTATGATATGTGGAAAGGAAATGAATACAAACCTCTTTCGACAGATGCCGCGGCAAAGCTGGTAGCTCAGATAAAGGCGGCGGTACCTCCCTACGTCAGAATACAGCGTGTCCAACGAGATATACCGTCTCAGTTGATCGAAGCAGGAGTGAAGAAGAGTAACCTTAGACAATATGCATGGGATGTTATGGAACGGCGGGGTCTCGAATGCAGATGCATACGCTGCAGAGAGGCCGGACGCAGCGATTCAGAGATAGGAGAGATAAAACTTAAACACATAAAATACTGTGCTTCCGAAGGTACAGAGCACTTTCTTGAACTTGGTGGTAAAAAATTGCTTACCGCATACGCTAGGTTGAGAGTTAAAGAAGGTACGACACCCACGTTAAGGGAGCTGAAAGTGGTGGGGCATATGACACCTTTAGATTCAGAGCCTATCTCATACCAGCACTCTGGTTACGGTAATAGACTGTTACAAGTCTGCGAGGACATCGCGTCAGAGTACGGAAAAATAAGAGTAACCAGTGGTATAGGGGCGAGGGAGTACTACAGAGGAAAGGGATACGTTCTCGACGAGCCATATATGTTCAAAAATCTACCATAACGAACTTGCCTTCCCGGGGTTCGTATATTTCCTTTAACTTTCTGAACTCGTCCATGAGTTCATCTATCTCACCTAAGTCAACTCTTTCTGATAACATCTTGAGCTCCTTTTCACCAAAGGACCCGAATTCATGGGTTAGTATGGAGGCTACGATAAGGAGCCGGTCGTGTCTAGTCCCATCGGATTTAATCTCTTTTACTATACGGCTGTAGATATCGGATTCTTTCTTTTCTTTAGAGGGGATTTTGGAGTTGCTCAAGGCGGCGTTCATTCTGCCGACGGCCCACGATAACTCGCTCATGGAATCGGTGTGATAGTATATCCTCATTTTGGAAAGTTTCAATCTTTTATCACAATGAGAACAGCCGGTTGTTTTATTTCTTAGGTCAACCGCTCTGGCAAAACCGCAGGAAGGACACACGACTATTCCGTACCTCTTTCCACTCATGGTAAATACACCAAAACAACGACCGCGCAACCGTAGACGTCTTTTTCCACCTTTAACTCAATTATTTCCTTACGCACATTTACCATTTTTACCCCTCTAGATTCCCCCATACTTATCAACCGTTCGTACAATTTATCTTCAAACCGGTGGCCTGATAGGTTACTATCAACAACTGCATATTCAGCTACATATCCTCCCGATTCATCCTCTCTAAAACCGTAACAAAGACCGGCCGTCAGGTGCTGGTTAAACCCTTGGGCCCGGGCCATCACACAAGGACGAAAGGCACCGAAGTCTTCAGGAATTACCTTCGTTTCAACTATCTTCGGAGGTAAAACGGAAGAAACTTTTATTAAATTGATGTTTCCGATGCCAGCATCAGCTAACGCTTCGTCAAAGGCGTTCATGTAAGATACAGTACTTATACCGGTTCCTTTACATACTGCAAATCGTCGGGCATTTTGTATCATGCGCTTCAAGAAAGAGATATGGTGATTATTAAATGTTTCATAGGTAAATTATTAATATCGGGGTTACGATATTTCATCAGATGACACTTTTAATCTTAGCCCTCCTCGTGATAGGTTTGCTGGTGATGATGGTAATCATCTGGGCCATATGGCAGATGGTAAAATGCGTTATCGTAATTCTGTTATTGATCGTACTTCTCGTGGGACTTTGGTTTTTTGGGGCTCTCGAGCATCTTCCGTTAGTCATATTATAATCGATAAAACTTATTATACCTTCCTCGGATACAGTCGATATGCAAGTTCCCACCATGTTTGACCTTCTTGACGAACACTGTTGGAAATTCATCACAGGTTTAGAGTCATTAATCATCTTCCTAGTGGTAATCCATTACCTGTTTCCTCCTCACACCCTGATTCTTGCCTTACTTATGATCTCTTTATTAATCGGAATATGTTACTCCTTTTTTCAACTATTTTTCGGTAAATGGTCCCTCAGTGCCGTGGGAGCTATAGGCGGTTTTTTCGTAATAACCGGTATCGCCACTGCCGTTCTTCAACTTGAGATATCCTACTGGCAGGGATACATCCACCCAGTCAACGCGGCCTTCATCCTTTCTTCTTTAGGTGCGGTGGCCGCCGGTATAATGATTACAAGAATAAAAGCCGGAGATATCACTCATGATACCACGGTCCTGCTCTTCTGGTGTATATCTCTATTGCTTCTCCTTTACATACCCCTTTCTCCATTCGTCATCGCAGCATCCGAAGGTGAAATCACCTTCGTGGGCATGGGTATAACCATGTCTATCTTGAGTTCTACTTATTTCGTCGCTCGACAAAGGAGGGGAGAGAATATTGACGAGCTTTTGGAACAGGGCAACCTTCGAAGATTGCTGGGGGATATAGAGGGCGCGGAAATACGTTACAGACAGGCACTCCGATCGAACCCATCCAACGAGAAAGTTCTTACTTTTTTGGGAGACCTTTACTTTGATTCGGACAGGTGTTCGCAGGCCCTTAGTTCATACATACGTTGTTTGGAATTTAACGACGGACGAAATCTTCGGAGGGCGGCACTATCGTCACTACTCCTCGGCCAAAACGCTGTAAAGCTGATGAAGAAAGCGGTTAAATCCAACCCTTCACCCGACAACTGGTTCGTGCTGGGTGCCGCTTATGGAAATATAGGTGAAAAAGAAAAAGAACGTTCATGCTACCAGAAGGCTTTATCCATTGATTCGGAACATTGGCTTTCCATATATGGTATTTCCAAGATAGATAAAGACATTTCACTGAAGGTAGAGGCACTGATCACAGGTGATTATTCCCCGGAGAAACGTCATATTCTGATTTCAATGGGAGGTTCCAATGAGTTCGTAGACTTGTTCCTACATCCTGCTGAACTGAAGCTTCGGGAGGAAGGAAAAGTTGAGCCCGCCTTGCAGCGCTTCATGCTGGGTGAGCTTTTGTCTTCTATTGAAATAGACGATCCGGATATTTGGGAATCCAGCCAAAACTTTCTAGAAGACTATCCCGACTGCCAAGTTCCGTCGGCTGTAGGGTCCGGAGAAGAGGCTTTACTCGTCAGTGGCATTTTAAAGGCCGCTTGCGGTAGTTACGAAGCTGTAAACGACCTCAAGAAGGTTGATGAAGACGATAGAGCGAAGTACGCTTTGGCGGTTGTTCAAACACTACGTAAAAATTATCGTGATGCTTTGGCGGTTTTAAAATCAATTTCCAAGCCTAGATTGGCACCCAAAGCCTACGCTTTGATAGGCAGCATCCATTATCGAATTGGAAGAGGTAACGACGCCCTCGCCGCATACCAAAAGGCCAAACTGCTAGGCTACCAACGCTCAGAAATTGAAGAAACAATAAACACCCTTAGAGCTGAGATGGAGATGTGGCCGATACGTTTATACCAATCGCCTTCGGATATACCACTTTCTTTACTGGTCGAAAAACATCCTTCAGAAGCGGATATTATCGAGTACGCGGCTAGGGGTATATATGATGTGACCTTCGAGTCTTTAGGTGTAAAGGAAAAAACAGCCGGGCTCATTAGATTTTTGGGTGGTGACCTAAAAAATGCTTTAAACCTTTTTGAGTCCGGGCTTGAAAAGAATCAGGAAGACCCTGACGTTCTTTTAGGAATGGCCCTTTGTGAACTGGTTAGGGAAAATACTGAAAAGAGTTTGTCGTACTTCAACCAGGCGGTCGAACTCGGTGAAAAGGACCCGTTGTATCTGTTCTACCGGGGGAAGGCTCTTTACCAGCTAGGAAGGAACGGGGAGGCGTTACAAGATTTTAAAACCGTGTATTTTTCTCGGCCGGGATGGTCTAAAAATATCTATTATATAAAAAAATGCGGAAGCGACGTATTCTGAGATACTTAGTAATGTTCAAACTTATCCGCTTCGTAAGAGTCCCTCAGCTCGTGATAACGCTTTGCATTTTCACGTATGCCGTCGATGAGTGATTCGTCTTTTTTAACTACCTTCGCAGGTACTCCCACGGCGAGACTGTGGTCGGGAATCTCCGTACCAGAGGTGACGAGTGCATTTGCTCCGATTATACAACCACTGCCAACAACCGCACCACTAAGGATAGACGCGTTCATTCCGACTATTACGTCGTCACCTATAGTGCAGCCGTGAACCACCGCTCCATGACCCACTGAAACGTTCTTGCCTATTGAGGTAGCGTTCTCACGGTCCACATGGACTACTGCACAATCCTGGATGTTGCTACCCTCTCCTATTTCGATACGATTTTGATCTCCTCGAATAACAGCTTTATACCAAACACTGCATCCATCTCCAAGGGTCACATCACCTATTATAACTGCATCGTCGGCCACAAAGCAGGTGGCCGGGACCTCTAACACCATATCAACAACTCACTTTCCGGATTTTGATATTGATACACGTTTAGGGAAATAGCGTAATAATACGATGTCTCCTACGGCACTCACCCATCTAAAAGGTACGCTTACACTTTTGGAATCTTCAACTAGGAGGGGATTTGTGTCTCCTACGAATATTCCATCTACCTTCCCTTCGTCTAAATCCATCACGACATTGTTGACTGTGCCGAGGAACAGTCCTGTTTTCGTATAGACCTGCAGCCCTATCATCTCGGATACTTCTTCTAGCATAGTAATCAGGGCCTATATAACGAGGTAGATTTTAAATCTTTTTCATGCAAAGGGGGTTTCTCGGGTGTCGTCCAAGGCGGGTCGGCCCCTGCGGGCCTTTAATATGTCGGACATGGGCTCGAGTTCGAAAGTTAACACGTCTTCCTCAAAGTAAGGTGCCTTGGCGATCTGAGTCCCTATGGGTGATATGGCGGTAGCTCCACCCCAGAACATCATCTGCTCTTCTCGACCCAAAAGATTGGAGTACAGGAGATAACAGGTACACTCGATAGCACGACCGACCATGACCTTTTCAAAGAAAAATCGTGTGGTAGAGGGGGATGCAGAAATACATAGTATAAATTCTGCCCCGCTGAGTGCATAATACTTTGTCAACTCCGGAAAGAAAATATCATAACATATAACTATACCCAGTTTTCCAAAGGGGGTGTTGATTAATTCTGGATCTTCCCCCTTTTGAAAATACCTTTTATCTTGAAACGGGCCGAAGTTAGGGAGGTGGATCTTTCGGTACACATCAAGGTTTCCGTCAGGAGTGGTTACCAGGGCGCTGTTGTAAAGTCTGCCCTTGCCAGGAACCTGTATCTCAGGCATTCCACACACTATGGAAACTTCATTTTCCACGGAAAGCTGAGATAGGATATCAGAAGAAGGGCCAGGTATGCTTTCGGCAAGCTCCCATATCTTATCACCGAGCATATAACCGGTAAGGAACATTTCAGGATATACGATGAGGTCGGCGTCGGTGTTTCGAACAGTTTCTTTGATGATTTCTAGATTTTTGTCTTTATCCCCCAGAGTGTGTTTTCGCTGGACGAGAGCTACTTTCATGGTATCAAGCTTCCAGTGGTCAGGTGATATTTATCATTTGAGTAAGAACACTTGCATATGCATGCAAAAGTTATTTATATCTTGTAATTTGATTGATAAATGACTTCACATATGCCTGAAGAACTAATTGATTCAATACAGGACTCATTTGCCTCATTAAAATCATGGGCGGGACAGCCCAGTAAGGATGAGATTCTTAGTGGAAATGTTTTTCTCGTAATGTTCAAGCTTGGATGGCCCATGATGCTGGCCACCTTTTTAAGAACTCTATACAATCTTATCGACACCTTTTGGTTAGGTCGAATACCGGACCCGGAGATAGCTAGGTTATCCGTAACTGCGGTAGGGCAGGCATGGACCTTTGTGTTCATGATGATGTCCATAGAGATAGGTTTGGGAGTGGCCGCTTTAGCGTTGATATCACAATACACCGGGTCTAAAAATTACGATGAAGCGGACAAAGTGGCCGGCCAGCTTTACTTTATAGCCATAACATTCTCTATAATCATGGGTATAATCGGTTACTTCGCCACGCCCTATGCACTGGAAATACTTGTGGGTTCAGGTGAGGACGCATCACAGCTGGTATACTATGGAACTCAGTACATACAGGTGATATTCATAGGCCTTCCGTTCATGTTCTTATTCTTCTCCTTCATGTACGTCATGAGGGGTTGGGGTGATACCATCACCCCCATGAAGATAACCGCCCTTTCAGTGATCTTAAACATAATCATCGACCCGATATTGATTTTCGGTTCCGGACCCTTACCCTTTTTAGGCATAGTTATCCCCGAAATACCCTTTATAGGTCCGATTCCCGCATTAGGTGTTAGAGGAGCCGCCGTAGCAACCGTAATCTCCAGAGGAATCGGTGCAATATACGCCACCCACCTCCTGTTCTCCGGTAGATTGGGTATAGAGATCGAGTGGTCGTATCTTAAACCGGACGTACAGAAAATAAAGAAGTTCCTTGATATCGGTGTTCCTGCGGCCGTGGGTCGATTCGGCACGTCCTTCGGTTTTATCATACTTTGGGCCATCATATACAGACTTCCAAACCCCACCGTCGCCGGTTCGGCTTACAGTGTAGGAAATAGAATCCTAAACATCACCTTCCTGGTAATGGGAGGTTTCGCCATGGCCATCTCAACCATGGTAGGCCAGAGCTTAGGTGCCGACGATCCGGATAGAACTGATGAGGTCACAAAGAAGGGTATCCTAGCGGTGGCTTCGTTGATGTCAGTATTTGCGGTCACATTGTTCCTATTTCGAAACGTACTAATCGGCATCTTCATGCCCGGTAATCCGGAGGTGATAGAAGCAGGTGCTGATTTCATCACTATATTTGCGTTAGCAATGCCTTTCTTCGGTGTGTTCAGAGCGGTTACCTCCATATTGAGTGGTTCTGGACACACGAAATTACAGATGGGATTGAGTTTGGGAAGACTATGGGGGTTGCGGCTGCCGTTGGTATTCATATTCGCCATCATCCTAGCTCTTCACGCCAACGGAGTATGGTTGGGTATGGCTCTCAGTAACGTAATAGCCGCTATGTTCGCATTGTTAGTTTATAAAACCGGTTGGTGGAAAGAAAAGGTGATCGAAGATGTTCCTCAGAAAGTCCCATAACAATCTAGAAAATACTTTCATAACGAGGTATAATTATAAATAATTCTCACTGATAGAAGGAGAAACTTTAGTCATCTAATCAACTAAATGCACCCATAAATATAAAAAGGAGTTCGTATATGATATGTACAATAAATGATAGAAATCGGAATTACGAAAAAGAAGGTGGAATAACATGGCTAAGAAAACCTTGACAAAAAAACAGAAAAAATTGGTCGAAAGACTCAGACAAGCGGGAGTGGAAAGGAATATAGCCCTTACCCTAACCTTCGTCGCCGGTAAAGAGGAAGCGACAAGGCGGGAGATAGAACGTGCTACCGGCCTCAAGCAGCCCGAAGTATCGATAGCTACACAAACTATGAGAGAACGAGATTGGATGGATAAGCGGGATATTAAGAAAGAAGGAAAGGGTCGCCCGGTTCATGGCTACAGGCTAGATAAAGCTCTCAAGGAGATCATAGACGAGATCAAAGAAGAAGAAAGAGAGAGAATAAAGGAGATGGAGAACAATCTCAAAAAGATTGAAGAGCTTGTGAACTCGATATACTAATAAACCCCTTTTTTATTTTTTATATCCCTTCATATCCTCTGTTGAGCAAAGACGCTGTAACGGAAGATTTATGAGAAGAAATTCTTAACGAGTACAACAGGTGTACCTGCATCGGCGGAACCACTAACAAGGTCCGCTAAACTCGCCAGCACGTCGGTTAGCTGTCTCGGTGTCGTACCTTCCGTTTCAAAACTATCCTTCTCACGCTGTTTTTTCTTCTCTTCCTCAACAGCCTTCTCTATTTCCTCAACATCTTTTCCCTTTTCGTTTAGTTTATCGGCTAAGTACTTGTACTTGACCCCCTCTCTATACCTGTTCAAAAGTCCTTCAGTGGCACCAAAGGTGGTAGTGGGATCGGCCAGTTCGTAAATTCCTGATTCTGGGTCTTTGTACGCACCGTCTCCATAGACCATAACGTGGAGCTTTTTACCTGTCCTTTCATAGATTGATTGTTGGAGATTATCAACGAAGTCATCCACATCTTTTGGAAGGAGCTTTAGTTTTTCTGCAACAGAAAGGTTACTTCCGAGTAATCCCCATTTTGAAGATACTTTCCCTTGACAGCATATATCTTTGAGTGTAACACAATTGGGACAACTTTTTTCTACCTTATTCTTGGTAATGGAACATGTGTGTATGTCCGCCGCTATTAATCCGTCGGGATCGTACTCAAGAATCTCCAGTGGATCATTTGATAGTATGATATTTGCCTCTGCACCTTCTTCATTGATTATTTCGTGATAAAAACGTAGATAATTCACACCGGTCAAAGGATGTCTGTAGTCGTATTGTTTTAATTCTGTATAGCTGATGGTATCCTCTCTATTTTTTCCTAGGTCATCAAGTATCTCTTCATCAAGTATTTGATTACCAACTTCGTCGGTAGGAAAAGAAAGCTGAAGGGTGACAGTACCATCGTTAACCGCCCGTGCAAGAGCCTTGAGTATGAGAGAAAAGCGGTTTCGACTCAGTATGGGGAAGAGCACTCCTAAATTTCCTTCACTGCTGAGCTCCAGTTTTTCACGCACCTCCTGGGCAACCCGGGATAGAGTTACATAGTTGTTTTGTGCCCGGGCAACTACGGATTCCGTAATGCAGAGTACATCTTGATCGTCAAGAAGGCCTTCGTTGTTTACCTTCTTTATTTTATCCAATATCATTGAACTTAAATCGGTACCGGAAACAATTGCTCCCATCTTGATTCCGAAAGCCGCTGGGCCTACAAAATCAGGTAAGTTGTTATACGAATTTGATTCTGCGTCTGATGTTTTTTCATTCATGATGCTCACTTTTTTCTTTAACGAATAAAGGTGAGATAAAAAACATTTTCGCCTACAGAAAGTGATAACGTTTTATTGCCAAAAACGTTAAATGACTGTGTTTGAATTAATAATCGAATGGAAAAAAAAGGGTGTGACCTGGTAGAGATACCGGAAGGAATTCGCAGCCGTAGACCGGAGGTATTTAAGTGAACAAATTAGCTGTCGTTATACTGGTATGTTTATTGCTTACGGTCATAGTTTCAGAATCGATTGTTGTTTCTTCAGAAGAGGAAACCATCCCTGAGGCGCCTTGGCCTAGTTTTGGCGGGGACCAAAGGAACACCGGGCTGAGTCCTTACCCAACCGGTCAAGTGGATGGTAAAAATCAAAGAAGTTGGGATACAAACGTCTCAATAGAATCATCACCGGTTATCTCATGGGACGATTCAATTTATATAGGCTCCGACGATGGTGTTCTACATGCCTTTTATTTCGACACAAATTTTGGAAAACTATGGTCTTTCGAGACCAACGGTAGTGTACGGTCCACCCCTGCGGTCGACCAGTTTGGGAATATATACTTTGGCTCTGACGATAACAATTTCTATGCCCTCAACGAAGACGGTAGTTTGAACTGGTCGGTTGAGACAAACAATATTATCAGGTCTTCTCCGGCCATAGATGACCAAGGCACCGTATATGTGGGCTCTTTCGACAATCACCTCTATGCGATTTATCCCGGTGGTCTTGAGAAATGGAAATTTGAAACTGAAGGTGCGATACACTCTTCACCTGCAATTGGTGCCGATGGAACCATTTACATCGGTTCTGGGGACGGCAACGTGTACGCTATCAACCCTGATGGTACCGAGAAGTGGAGGTTTGAAACCGACGCCGAAATACATTCCAGCCCCACGGTAGGAGAGGATGGTTCTGTCTACATCGGTTCATCCGATGCAAATTTGTATGCTTTAAGTGCAAATGGAGATTTTAAATGGGGATACAGTACCGAAGGCTCCATAAGGTCTTCTGCAGCTATTGGAGCTAACGGAACTATCTATTTCGGTTCGGATGACGGCGACTTTTATTCTTTAAATGAAAACGGGAGCCTTGAATGGCAGTTCGGTACAAACGAAGCCATAGTTTCATCCCCTGCTATAGGCGGCGATGGAACCATATACTTCGGTTCTATGGACGGTTATACTTATGCCTTGGATGAAAAAGGCAGTTTAAAATGGAGTAGGAGCATCGGCGGGAAGGTTATATCTTCACCGGCGATAGGAAGAACCGGTACCGTATACATTGCCTCCACTCGCGGATTGTTCTACGCTTTCATGGGGGTGCCGTCCGAACCTCGAGACCCCACACTAGATGTAGATGATGGAAAATTGATATTGAATTGGGTTCCACCCTTGGATAAAGGTGGAAGCGAATTAATAGGCTATCGGATTTACAAAGGAACAGAACCAGATGTTCTACGGCTTTTTTCGGTGATACCTGACACTCAATCCTTTACCGATGGCAACGTAACCATCGGTCAAATGTATTACTATCAAGTTAGCGCACTCAACGCAGCTGGCGAAGGAAGTAGAAGTGAGATTGTAAATGCCATCGCGGCGGAGATTCCAGATCGGCCTGAAAACCTGGGTTCTTGGGCTGGCGATGAAAGAGTGGAGTTAACATGGGAATCTCCCAATTACACGGGAGGTGTTGAAATCGAAGAATACAGGATCTATAGAGAAGAAGAAGGCATCGAGCTAACACATATCGATACGGTTTCCGCGGAAGTATTGAAGTACGAGGATGAAAACGTCACCAATCGGATCACATATCGTTATCGAGTTAGTGCGGTAAACCCAGCTGGTGAAGGTAGAATATCTGAAGAGGCAAGTGCAATGCCAACTCCTAGGTACTCTTTACTTTATTGTTTCTTTATCCCCACGGTCATCATAATCTCACTTTTGATACTTTGGTTTTTCCTTTGGTATCGGAGATGGGGAAAACATTCAAATATCCCCTTTCAAGATGATAAGCTAGGAAAACAATAATTTTTTACTTGAATTTTGAACTAAAGGACCATAAATAATAAAATCAACCCCTTTCTTTGGTTTGGTATGAAGTTACCCACGGGATGCAGTCCTCTCGACGCCTTACTCAGAGGTGGTGTGGAATCAGGTGCTATCACCGAGTTGTACGGAGGAGGGGGAACGGGTAAAACAAATCTTTGTCTCCAACTCACGAGAAATGCGGCAATGCAGGGAAAGAAGGTAATCTATTTGGATACCGAAGGTGTTTCCACAGAACGTTTGGAGCAGGTGTCAAAAGATTGTTCGGATGAAGTTTTACAGAACACTCTATTTTTTAGAGCACATTCCTTCAAAGAGCAAGAAAAACGGTTAGAGGAGATCGAAAGACTGGCCTTTTCCACAAATGTAGATCTTGGTCTAATCGTTGTAGACAGCATGACTATCTTCTATAGAACACTGATCAATAGTGATGAAAATCAAAATGCCAACTCCCGGCTCGGACGCCAGATGATTAAACTACTAAAAATTGCTAGAAAAAAAGATGTACCTATTATGATCACCACTCAGGTATATCAAAACCAAAGTGACGGTACCGAGCAGCCTGTTGGTGGTCACATGCTGTATCACAACTCTAAGACCATTATCAAGGTTGAAAAAGGGAAAAGAAAGCACACCAGGAGGATATCCCTCATAAAACATCGCTCCCTACCCGAGAAAGATAGTATCGATTGTTGTATCACGGACGAAGGTGTAGTAGCTTTAAATTAACTGTTCAAAAGCATTAAATATTCTTGAGTATTTTCCAATCTATGAAACGAGTAAGGCCCGCTGATATGACGGAGATGTACGCCCTGCGAGCTGACACCATAGATTATTTTTTTCCAGATAGGACGAAAGAGATCAAAATCTGGGACGAACTAGCATCACAATACGGAAACGATGTGCTACACCTAATGTGTGGTACCGGAGAAATTTTGGTTGGTCTCGCTAAAGAGGGATTCAACGTTACCGGGATAGATTTAACAGAATCGATGATATATAGAGCTCGGGAGAAATTTGAGCAAGAGGGAATAGATGGAGAAAATCTTGTTGTAGATGATGCGAGGTACATCAATATAGGAAGAAAATTTGATTTTATATTTATTTCCACAGGGGATTTTCATCATTTTCTCGAAAAAAAGCACATCAACTCAGTTCTTGGAAAGATATTTGCTCACCTTAGATCAGGCGGTGCGGTTGCACTTGAGCTTTTCAAACCTCCTGAAGAAGATTTTAAACGTCCAGAGAAGAGACACCGACCGCTGCGGGAGACACCAGATGGCTTAAAAGTATGGAAACTGAACCGAAGTAGTTATCATGCAGATAGCCAAATACTCGAAATTGTAGAGAAACTTCACGTTGATGAGGAAGGGCAAATAATCGAGGGCGAATACGATATTCAACTGAAACTGTATACAGAGAAGCAGATAGAGCGTTTGTTGAAAAATGCTGGATTCGAAAACGTCCGTCACCTGTATGAAGATGATTTATCGGGAGAGAAACACGAATCTTGGATAGTTGTTGCTGAAAGGTAGCTACGGTGTACGTTTATTCCATTTAAAATAATAGATAGTATGTATGGATACGATAAAGATAGGGATCAATGCAAATAGATATTGATAATTATAACCTGTTTCCTCTTCTACGCTAAAACGGCCCAACTCCATTGTAGAAAATTCTTGACCTGAAATACCTTCCGATTCAAATCTAACAACGTAATCGCCGGGAGGAAGATCTCTCCCGATGTAAAGTATAGTCGTTGAACCTACCTGAAGTATATCTCTGTTGGATACCTCAATTTCTTCACCGTTTTTGTACAGACTAAATGCCCTTTGTATCGCTGTGAGCTG
The DNA here is from genome assembly GCA_019594025.1 of Thermoplasmata archaeon. Classification (GTDB taxonomy): domain Archaea; phylum Thermoplasmatota; class Thermoplasmata; order Halarchaeoplasmatales; family Halarchaeoplasmataceae; genus Halarchaeoplasma. Next base: position 5,568 of record JAFDUB010000011.1, on the reverse strand, counting down.
AACCCACCCCTCGAACCCTAATTCAACGAAAGTAAAATCATCCGACTGTTCTACTGAGAAATCCAATAATCGGGGCATGATTTCGAACATATGACTGTCGAAGTAAAACAAAGTACCTTCATCATCAACGACTTCTAATCTGATCATACATCGTGAAGACATCTGGAAAGGCATCGTGATCTGGACGTGTTTTTTATCTATTTCCAACTCTGTAAGAGTACTCCAAGTAGAACCGGCGTTGTAAGTGATGTTCAGCCGAACATACTGCACATCCTCCACAAGTTCAGGAGATTCCCACGTTATATTAACCCTTTCTCTTGAATAGTAAAAGGTTGCATTTTCTTCGAGTTTCATGGATAATGGGTTAGCGGGAAGTACGGTAAGAGGAGGAGAATGAGCCCACGATGAGACACCATGACTATCGGTCACCGTCACGTTCACCAATACCGTCCCAGGCACGGTATCAACCTCCCAATCGTACTGCCCGCCGTTGTTCACGTTCTGTGCTATAACTCTCCAATTAAGCCCGTTATCCGTGGAAACCGAAATTAAGATAGGATTATCAGGTAAAGGCCGATGGTCCTCAGCCTTCCATCTGATACGGTATATTTGGTTTCGAACCCCATAGGCACCGGAATATGGTCGAAGAACTTCAACGGTGGGAGGTATGTTTTCTTGAATTACAAAAAAGGAAGAATGGGCGTATCCCACATATCCATCTATGCTCTTTGCCGAGACGTTTATAACGGCGGTTACCGGATAGTTGAAATTCAACATCATGGGAACCGTCCACTGAACTTTACCTACATCGCTTATCCCCTCTCTTATACTGTACCACGTTTCCCCTCCATCGATAGTGTAGCGTATGTGGATAGGGTTATCGTCCAATAAAAAATTTCCAGTAGACCATGTTATATTCAACTTATCTCCGACCACCGTTTGAACAATCCCAGTTGGTTCATAAACTGTAACACTTGGTGGGCCTTCAACCACGGTGAAATTAACGAATAATTGTTTGGACAACTTATTGCCTGGTTGACTCAAATCACGAACGGTTCCGTTCAGAGAAAAATTATAACCGTCTCCCCGGTCCAGCTTACCGGCGGGACAAAAAGAGGCGATAAATTGATCATCTTCAAACTGAAAATCGTAAGTACCGATTAGGGGAGTTCCATCCCTGTAAAGGGTGAAGTTGGATAGAAAGTCTTGTTCGTTTATTCTTTCATTGAATATTAATTGAATACAATCGATAGAAAATAAGTGACCTTCGGGTTCGGGAGAAAAGGAAATTAACCTTGGGGTAGTGGTGTCAATTCCTATTTGTACCATATCCCATGCCCTATTGTCGTCTGCCTCCGCTTTGATTATAAGAAAAACTTCCTCCGAGTGGATTTCTGGTACATTCCAGGTTAGATTATCTTTATCACCCGGGAGATCTTCAACTATGGTATATGGGCCGGTGCCGTTGTAAACATACTCTAGGTCCAGCCTGACGGCGGATAAATCGAAGGTGGTATTCACAGACCAGGTTAGATTCCATTTGCTGCCCCCGGTCAATAAAGTACCCTCCTCCGGTGTAATCAACTCAACGTAGATGTATGTTTCCTCTTGAGCAGCTATTATTGGTGTAAGGGAAACCAAAACAAGAATGAAGGCGAATATTACTGCATACAGTTTCATCGTATCAAAAATTCATCGGCACATTAAAAACCTTTGTGGTGATTACATGAAGTCTTGAAGTGTGAGCTCTTTATTCTCATCACTGACCTTCTTCGTCTTGTTTTTCTCTTCCTTTTTAGAGTTGCCATCATCGAATTTAGAAGAAAACAGGCTGGATTGTTTGTTGCCCATCAGCAAACCCTTTTCATCCCAACCGAAAACTTCGGTTACGCGGGATAAAGTTCGAGCTACCCTTTCTGCATAGTAGTTGTAGTCGGGTGTTATATCTTCACCGCTTTCCGGCAGCCATGGTTCCACTTTCTGAGGGGACACGCTGGCATCGGTGACTATCCACGATACCTTCATACCGGGTGTAAAACGGTAGCCCCTTTCCTTCATCTTCCGGGCGGCTTGGACGTTGGGCATACTGTCGGGATTAACGTATGAGTTGAAATTTTTGCAGGAGCGTGAAATGACTAGTTTTTCTTTTTTTACCTCACCGGCCCTTACCAAATCCACCCATTCTCTTGCCGCGTCTGTGGCACCGTCTATATCACCATCTAGAATATGTTTGAATACCCCCTCCAGGGACTCGTTCTGTGCATCGAAAGAATCGCTCCTCCTAAGCTCGTATCCACGTACCAGCATATCTTCTTCAGGCCACACGACACGGGCTACGTAACGCTTCTTTCTACCGTGGCTGAAGAGTGGATTAAGCACTTTTTCGAACTCCAGAACTATATCGCCTTTGCTCTGCTCTTCAGCGATCCTTTCGCTCAGCTCGATAGTTCCGTCTACATTTTCTACCGAAGATCGGAAGAAGACACTATCGGTGTCGGAATATATCACCTTCAAACCCTCGGATTCCAGATCATGGATGACTTTCTTTATGTTCTCCCGGGCGAAGGCGGTTATGGTTTCACCTATCCTCGGGTCGGTGAATCGGTAGAAGGAAGATGCGAATACTCCGTAGAAGGAGTTCATGAGTATCTTGATAGCGTTCTGTAGTCCGTCGTAGTAGCTCTTTTCTTTGCCTGAGGATTCCTTCATCTTAGCTTTTACTTCGTCCCTCTCATCCATAAGATCCGATAATATCTGTGGTAACAATCCTTTCTTTTGCTCGGGGCTCAAAAAGCGGTCTCCGGTAGGGCTTACTATTTTACCGCTGTTGGAGAGTGTTGTGAAACAGATGTTGTTTTCAATTATTATGCTGGGATACATGCTTTTAAAATCAAGTACACTCACCCAATAGTAGAGGCCGGGTTCGATCGAATGAACATATCCTCCTTTGATCTTACCTCTTCGCCCCCGATGATAGGTGAGAGGGACGCCTATATTCTTCCGATCAGCCTCTCTGATAAGTATAGAATCAACCAGTGTTGATGTGCGGCCGTTCAAACCTTCGTCCACCGGGAGGCGTGACACGGTAGCCATATCCATCGCTTTATCCATTACGCCCAATTCAAGAAGTATGTCCAGGGCCAGCTCGGCGTCTTTTAAACAGTACTCTTTTACCCTTTCCGGGTTTTCCGCCCATTCTTTATCCATCTCCAGAGGATTTACATCGATCTTCTCTTCATCCAATACCTCTAAAGACGCGGCGTTCAGTGTTTCTCGCTTTAAGTTCAGTTCCATACGCACCGCCCACCAGGCGTCGGCTATTATACGTCCCGTTGCCCTCCACATGCGGTTTCCGACACTTTTTAGTTCGGATTTATCTCTGCCAAAGTACAGTGAATCCATCCCTAGAAGTTTTGCTCGATCCACGATGACCTGCAGATCGTAGCCGTTGATGTTGTATCCAGTGATTACGTCGGGATCTTCTTCAAGTACGAATTCCTGGAACTGCTTTATGACGGTACTTTCGTCGCCGTCGAAGCATCTTTTTTTCCGTCTGGATTCATCGAAAGTGACGGCACAGATGGTGTATATGGTATCTTCATCGATACTGTTCTCCAGATCAAAACCCAGGTATTTGAGCTCGGGTTTGAACGGTTCAGCGGGTTTGAATGATTCAACTTTGAATACCTTGTCAGTGAGGTACTTTTTCTCCTCTATTTCTTTACCTTCGATGGTTATGGTGGAAGGAAGGTCCAAGTCGAATAAAAATCGCTGTATGAAAGGGATATCGGCGGCTAGTACGTCACACCTCTTTGATAAATTGTCTCTGTAGCCGGGTACTTTCCACGGATATGTGCATACTACCTTTTTGCAGGGTCGGCAGTCCTCGTCAACCCACAGCTCGACGTCTTTAATTTCTTTGATTTCTCCGTCTTTTTCTAAAGATGCCACCACATCTTTGGGAGGATCAACCAGGTGAAAATAGGGTCTGAACCCGTCGTATAGAAGTGCGGCAGAGAATCCGCTCTCGCTTTTACAAAATAGCTCGATTCTTACGCCGTCGTCGATGCTTGAATAACTTCCCGCAAGTATCCTAAATCTTTCGCTCATATTCACCTTGATGATACTATCTTAATTATGTCGCCGTCTTCAAGGATATGGTCTCTACCGATAACACGTTGGATACGTGCGTCCACCGCACGTATGAACCCTTCACCTATGTCCGTGTGGACGGCGTATGCCAGGTCCTCCGCCGTACTACCTTTGGGTAATAGGTAGGCATCGGGCAGAACTCTTCCCTTTTTATCGGTGTAGTTGTGTTCGTTTTCAACGGGATACACCACTATTCTATCCAGCTGTTCATAGACTGATTTTTCCAATACCTGCTGTACTCCCAAGCCCCCGTTTTCTTTCATGAATTCCCTTATTTTATCCAGGGCCTTCTTTTGAGGACCGGTTATGTTTTCATTTAATATCTCGAAGTCATCCGTACCTGGTAAATAATGAACTATATCTTTCTCTGCTGCCTTTCGAAGAGCAAGTTCGTATTCTGCAGAGGTGATCACCACCGGGTAGTCGAGTGATTTAAGTGACTCTATGTTTTCCGCAGGTGCTAGGTCTGCTTTATTCGCAGCTATGATTATCGGTTTACATTTTAAACGTAGGTTCTTAGCCAGGCGGAACAAAGTATCATCATCCCAATCCTTAAGATTGGGGGGGGTGTCGGTTTCTCTGATAGCCGACGAGACCTTACCTTCGGTTACACCAAGGCCGGACACCTGCTCATAAATCACCTTTTCCAGCTTTCCACTGGTTAGTTCTAATCTTCTAGATACCTTCTCCCAATTATTTTCTAATATTCCCTTGATCCAATGGTCAATCTCTTTTTCAAGAAATTCTACGTCGTTTATCGGATCGTGATTTCCAACAGGGCAGGGTTCACCTTCTGCGTTGGTGGAACCGCTTACGTCTACGATATGTACCAGTACAGATGCCTGTCTGAGATCGTCCAGGAACTTGTTGCCCAGCCCCTTGCCGGTGTGTGCGTCGGGAACGAGGCCAGCCACATCTATTATTTTTACAGGTATCATCCTGGTACCTTCGATACAAGGAGTGTGATTTGGTTCACATTGAACTCCCAAGCCCTCGTGAGGACAGGGGGCTCTGACGTATCCCACTCCTTTGTTGGCGTCTATGGTTGTGAAGGGATAGGACGCCATCTCCACATCCGCCCTTGTAGCTGCCGCGAAGAACGTGCTTTTTCCAACGTTGGGCTTTCCAACTAAACCTACTTCCATGTTTATGACCAAATCCCAAACGGTCACACCATAGATAATAATTGTCCCTGATATCTACCAACATGCGGTCGATAAATTAAATTAGTAGTTTATCTTACGCAAGTCCAAACACGCTGCCCGATTGGTGTAGTCTGGATATCATGGAGGCCTGCGGAGCCTCTTACCCGGGTGCGAATCCCGGATCGGGCATTGAGGAGCAAAGCGACGAGATTACCTAAAGGGATGAGAACCGAAGGTTCGTGAATGAATTTACGTTTAAATTCATGAGCGT
>JAFDUB010000118.1 GCA_019594025.1 Thermoplasmata archaeon | reverse complement strand
TAACGTCTTGACAGCATTGATATACTTGGTCATTTCTAATGTCGGATGCCCTTTGAATATCAGGTGGAAATGGTCTTTATCCGTTTCGATATTCAGTACTTCTACATCGAATGTTTGGCTGATATTGTGGATCTGTTCTTTGAGTTTGTCGATGATTCCGGGATCGACTAGAGCCTTCCTTCGATATTTAACGCATTGAACAAAATGATATTGAAGAGCATACACCGAGTGTCTTCCTTTATCAAGATCATATCCCATAGTTGTATGTAAGTGACACACACCATAAATAGTTTTCCCAGCGATACCGTTGCTTTCATCTCCCAGCCGAGTCAAGGAGACTTCTCGCAACATGTAGTTAAATTCGGTATCCATAAAATAGGTATCACCACACCGGTTGCTTACTTTGTAACATTTTTGATAGGCATAATGGTTCAAAGAGAGTTTTTGTTGGAAGCGGCATTCATCACCGTGCTGGTAACCGCATTACTTCTTACCAAAGAAAGGCTTCACAACCTAGCCAGAAGCTTTTGAATAGTGGGGATATAACTAAATAGTACACCTTATTGGTCAAAAAATGATGAACCCGGAACAGGTATTATCCAAAGCCCAAGAAGCCATAAAAAAGGACCTTTGCGACCATTGTCTTGGCAGGCTCTTCGCCCAGCTGGGCCACGGTCTCACAAACGATGAAAGAGGAAAGACGCTTAGGATAATACATGCCATGTTGGATCCGGAGATGAAAAGGAAACCAGTACCGAAGGAACCTGATGACTGCAGTCTATGTGGTAATTTGTTCGAAGAGGTCGATCTTCTCGCCGGTTACGTACTGAAGGAGGTGGAAGAACTCGAATTCGATACCTTTCTGGTGGGTTCACGATTGGACCCGGAGATCGAAGAAAACGAAGAACAGCTTTGGGCAGAACTTGATATCGTACATTCAGAACCTATAAAATCCGAGGTTAACAGGGAGATTGGTAAGCGGGTGGACGCCAAGCTTGATGCTGAGGTGGATCTGGAAAAACCCGATATCAAATGTATCGTGGATACCAGGTTCCATTCCATGGATATCGAAATCTCTCCGATATTTATCTACGGCAGGTATCGGAAACTGTCCCGTGAAATACCTCAAACAAGATGGTACTGCAGATACTGCCAGGGAGTGGGGTGCGATAGCTGTGATGGAAAGGGAAAGATGTATGAAACCAGTGTTGAAGAGATTATCGGTGAACCGCTGCTGGAGTTAACTGGAGGAGCGGATTTCACCCTGCACGGTATGGGAAGAGAGGATATCGACGCTTTGATGCTGGGAAATGGAAGACCCTTCGTTATGGAGGTTAAGGAACCGGTGAAAAGAAGGGTTGATTTCGAGCAGTTGATCGAGGAAGTCGAGAAAGATCAAAGGGTGGAGATATTTGACTTAAAGTACGTGTCCCGGGAAAAGGTGGAAAAAATAAAAAATGCGAAGGCCGATAAATCATACAAAATTGAAGTGCTCTTTAACGAAACAGTTGAAGGGGTAAAGCTTAAAAAGGTGTTGAAGTCTTTGGAAGGTGCTGAATTATCTCAGAAGACCCCCCAAAGGGTCAGCCATAGGCGTGCTGACCTTGTACGCAAAAGAAGGATCAAGGATATCCGGGCTAAGGAGCACATCGGAGAAAGTGCGACGATTTACATAAAATGTGAAGCCGGGACATATGTGAAGGAATTCATACATGGTGATGAAGGAAGAACCCTTCCCAACCTATCCGATGAATTGGGGGTTAAATGTGAGGTCCAAAATTTGGACGTCATAGAGATACATTACTAACGATAAAAAGATGTGGTAAAATGAGGCGATCCAAAGGAACCCGTCAGGGTACGAGAAATATCCTCCGCAAAAAACCGCGTGAACGAGGGTTGATACCCATAACCCGAGCGCTGCAGCAGTTCGAAGAAGGAGAAAGGGCAAGAATAATGCTTGAACCCAGCGTGCACAAGGGTCAACCACACCGGAGGTTTCACGGAAAAACCGGCGTTGTTATCGGTAAGCAGGGAAAGGCTTTCGTATTGAAGGTTTCCGATGGGAAAAAAGAAAAGAAGGTAATCGCAAGACCCGAGCATCTAAGACGGGTAGAGTAGAGGGGGATATCCATGGGAGAAGATGATTCCAAGTATGTTACACTTTCTGAAGTAAAAGAACTGATTTCAGAGGAAGCTGAAAAACGAGAGCTGACTTATGAACAAAGTCTGGCGTTATCCCATGCTGAAAAATTCGTTGAACTGTCCAGCGAGGACTCGTTGAAGTTGGTGGAGGAGCTAAATGATAATTTCGATTTTTTGAACGAAAGGCTGGCTTTTAAAACCGCAGATATCCTACCGGTGGACCAAGATGGAGTCAAGGCGATTTTTTCAAAGGACAGGTACACACCCTCTAAAGAAGATTCTGAAGAGATAATAAAGGTCGTAAAAAAATATCTATGAGGGGATAATGATGGAAGATTATGCCTATGTATTGGATTACCTACCAGAAGGGAGACCAGATGAAAGGAAATATAAGCACGAGACCTTGGTCCTCGCCCTAGGTCAAGACGAGTTCAAACTCTTTGAGCTAATACCTAAGGAAAACGCCAATATTTTAGTCGGTGATAAGGTATACATAGGTAAGGATATCGACTCTCGAGAAAAAATAAGGCATGTAAAAAGAAGGATTAGTTGGAAAGAGCTTACCCATGCTGCTCAAAGCGAAGTGCCATACGTGATAGAAGAGATAATCGGTAAAAATGAAGAAAAGTTCATACGGTTTTACAACGAAGCCCACCCCCTCACCAAAAGGTATCATATGCTGGAACTTCTACCCGGGCTGGGAAGCAAAAAGATGGAAGCGGTTATTCAAGAAAAACGAAGGGGTGAATTCAAAGACTTCAACGATCTTACAGAGCGTGTTCCACTACTTCACAAACCAAAGAAACTGGTGAAGGAAAGAGTAATGGAAGAACTGAAGAACCCGGATATCAAATACAAAGTTTGGGTGGCCGAATGAATCTATTTAAAAAAAGGTGAACCTATTTGGATGAATACGAAATAGAGTTAGAAGATTTCCCACAGGGAGAAGAGATCACCAGGCTCTTCTTCGTTTTCGATAACATCATAGAGGGAGAGGAGTTGGAAGGACAGCTCGCCCTTGAACTGTTTAATAGAATTCAACTTGAGAGCTTGCAGTGAAGAAGACCGGTAGACAAGCTCTATAGTGGGGGAATCTTATTACCGATACAAATTTTTATATCGGGTGACGCCTTTACAGGTGTTGAAATAACAAGAATTACACCGCAACTTTTTTATACCTATAAATTGTTTTAATAGTGTCTGACGATGCGTCAGACCTATATTCGGTCAACGGATGGGATATCAATGCACTCTGGCCTAAAAGGAATAAAGCACACAAGATTTGTCACGTTCTCTCGGAGGGGGATAGTTTGTATTTGAAGAACGTAAGGATGGAGAATTTTAAGTCGTTTAGTAAGCGAATAGACATACCTATGGAAAAGGGGTATACAAACATCACTGGACCCAACGGCTCCGGTAAGTCTAATATCGCGGATTCTATACTATTCGTACTCGGTCCTAAGAGTTCAAAGGAGATGAGAGCCGGACGTCTGACAGATCTTATTTTCAACGGAGGCCAGGACGGAAAACCGGCAGACTTCTGCAAGGTGAGTCTAACCTTTGACAACCACGATAGGGCCATGCCTAAGAATGAGGACGAAGTTACCTTCACCAGAAAGGTTCAGAGATCGGATAACGAAACTGGATACAACTCGTATTTTTACATAAACGGCCGCTCTTCTTCACTCACCGAGTTTCAAGAACTACTCTCCCACGCCAGAATAGCCGCCGGAGGATACAACCTGGTACAGCAAGGAGATATATCTCGAATAGTGGAGATAAGCGATTTTGAAAGAAGAAAGATACTGGACCAGATATCCGGTATAAGCGATTACGATAAGGATATCGAGGAGGCGGAGAAAAAAAAGGAAGATGTTAAATCCGACCTCGAGCGGATCAACCTGCTTCTTGACGAGATAGGAAAGCAGGTAAAGGAGTTGGAGGAGGATAGGAAGGAAGCCCTGAAGTACCAGGAACTGTCGGATAGGTTCAAGGACGCCAAGCAGATGAAGGCGTGGAAAACAAAACAGGAACTCCAGAGTATGGTTTCCGGTGTCGAGGAAGATATCGAGGAAAATAAAAACAAGATCAAAGCGTTAGAAGAAAAAAGAAAGAAGGCAAAGGAGAGAAAACTCGAGTTGAAGGAAGAGCTAGATAAGCTCGAGGAAGAGCTTGATTCAAAGGGAGGAAAGGACGATAAAAAACTCCGTGACAAACTAGGTGATATTCGGCTTGAAAAGGCGAAGGCGG
>JAFDUB010000078.1 GCA_019594025.1 Thermoplasmata archaeon | reverse complement strand
ATGAGTCTGGATTGGGATAATCTAGAAACTCCTGAAAAGGCATTTTGGAGAAAATGCCGTTCAGATATTCTAGGATCTTACTTTGAGATGATCGAAAAGGAGGTCGAATAAAGTGAAGCGAAATAATTACAGAATAACACACATCTTTTCTCATTTGCAAGCGATGGCGGCATACCCGACTACGTCCCTCATAGGGGATACGTCTCCACTTGTAGCGTACTTAAGCAGCTTAGCATTATCGTACTCGGTAGCGTACATCATGGCGACCACGGGGCCATAACCGCACATGCTTATGTTTTCACGTCGGACCACATTGTACAGTCCCTTGGGATCGTTTGCTAATATCTTATCGATAGCGAATCTATCTCGTTTTTGAGCTACTTCGGGAGTTACGTAATGCGAGAAGTCGGTAGAAGCTATTACAACAGCGTTCCTGTGCGAAATGGCCTCATTAACAACCTTCCCCACTCTAGAGGCGGTTTCAAAGTCCTGTGAAGACAACAATATCGGAACTATCTTCAATTCGCTGAATAAATACTGCAAAAATGGTACCTGAACTTCCAAAGAATGTTCTCTTTGATGCACTTGGTTATCCACTGGGATAGGACCCTTTGAAACGGCTTTTACCATATCCAAATCCACTTTTATCGTTCCCAGAGGTGTTTCAAAGTCCTGATCTGCTACCGATGCCTCGCTGCGTCCGAAGCTTGAATGTGCCGGGCCTATCAAAACCGCAACATCCGGCTTTCCGTCTTTGTAAAGTGCAGAGTACAAATGTGCTGCTACCGGCCCCGAGTAAACATAGCCGGCGTGAGGCACTACAAGTCCTTTTAGTTCGCGCTTGTTCTTCATTTCCTTAGGAATTGCTCCCGGCCCAATATCATGAGTGAAACAGCTTGCTATGGTACTCTTCAACTTATCTTCAGTTCCAGGATAGAACTGCCCGGCCACTGCAGGTTTTCTCACCATTATTACACCTCTGATGATGATAGGGGGATAATATATTTAAAGGTGTTGTAGCGGCGGCATAACTGATATAACATCCTTCAACGTTAGCGATGTCCATGCTAGAAATCGATGGTTCCTACGGAGAAGGCGGAGGACAGATTGTTAGAACCGCCGTGGCGATGTCCATGGTGAAAGATATTCCTATACATATAACCAACATCAGAGCGAACCGACCGAATCCGGGCCTATCTCATCAACATCTTATGGCATTGAGAGGCGCCGCGGTGATTAGCGGGGGAAAGCTAAAGGGGGCTGGTAAAGGTGCTACCGAAGTGACCTTTGTTCCAGGTGAGGTTTACGGTGGCAGCTATCGGTTCGATATAGGTACCGCGGGAAGTATCACCCTCCTGCTGCAGGCTCTCATACCCGCCGTCCTCCATGCGGATAACTCAGTCAAGATACAGGTGCGAGGGGGGACGGACGTTAAATGGTCGCCGCCCTACGATTATTTTGAAAATGTATTCCTTGATCATTTACGACGTATGGGATTAAACATCAGTTCTAAACTTATCAAAAGAGGGCATTATCCAAAGGGTGGAGGTAAGGTATCTTTGACGGTAGAACCGGGTATCCCAACACCGATAAAAACATCAGATAACGTTGAAGGTATATCCGGGCGTGCTTTCGTCACGTCCCTTTCCGATCACATAATGAGAAGGATGCGCAAAGCGGTACTAAAAGAATTTGTAGACAAAAAAGTCAACATCGAACTTGCATCATATCAATCGTCCAGCCCCGGCACCGGGATCACACTTTGGAGCGTAGGGGATAGATTAGTCGGTGTGGGTAAGCTGGGAGAGAAAGGGGTACCTGCGGAAGCCGTGGGTAAAGAGGCAGCGGACTATATGCGGAGAGCAATAGATGCAGGATTCCAAATAGACCGATGGAGTGCGGATCAGTTAATCCCGTACTTAGCTATGTGCGACGACCATGGAAAAATAAAAGTTGAAAAGCTCACAGGGCATCTGGAAACCAATCTATGGTTAGTTAATCGTTTTTGTTCTGATGCCATAAGATTAGAAGAGAAACAAAATGAGTTGTGTATGATATACTAGATCATCAAAAATCAGAAACTTTATAGCCGTTTAAATCCTATTAAATTTCGTGAGACCAAAGGTAATAGTGAACGCAGCCATGTCTGCGGACGGTAAGATCGCACTTCCGGATAGGACTGAAGTCAAGATATCCGGTGAGGAGGACTTCGCCAGAGTTCACGAGCTTAGGAACGAGGTGGACGCGATACTAGTGGGAATCGGAACCGTTATGGCAGACGACCCTAAACTTACTGTTAAAAAGAAGTTCGTTAAAGATCCAAACCATCCACTCAAAGTGGTGCTTGATTCAAAAGGTAAGATACCGGAGAACTCCCGACTGTTCGATGAAGGGGAATATCTCATAGCAACGACGTTGGATAAGAATGATCCACACTGGGTTAGATGTGGTGACGGAAATAGGGTGGACCTAAATATTTTGATGAAAGAACTTCAAAAAAGAGGGGTAAAGAAACTGCTGGTTGAAGGGGGTGGGGAAGTGATATACTCATTCTTTAGGGAGGAGTTGGTGGATGAATTCAACGTATATGTAGGCAGCTTGATAATCGGAGGACGGGAGGCTCCTACCCCGGCGGACGGTGTAGGAGCAGAAGCATTAGATGAAATTGATTATCTTCAGCTCGTATCCTACACCCCTATGAACGACGGTATACTCCTTTGCTATAAGGTGAAAAAAGGTGACTAAATTCCTGGTAGATTGTATGTTGGGCCAGACCGCTAAGTGGTTGCGGCTGTTGGGCATCGACGCTGAGTACGCGTCGGACGAAATAGAGGACAGTACGTTACTCGAGAGAGCAAAGGAGGAGGAACGTTTCATCATTACCCGAGATAAAACCCTCGGGAAATCTGAACGAGGGTTTCTCGTGCCTAAAGCTCCAGCTGAAGAAGTGGTTTCGATGATTTTGTCACATTTTGATTTAAAGCCTAACCCGTTATCAAGATGCTCAATCTGTAATTCCCCAATCCACCGGATAGATAAAGAAACCGTGATTGATAAAGTGCCAAAAGGCGTGTACTCAAGACAGGATGAATTTTGGAGATGCGCCGGATGCGAACAAATTTACTGGAAAGGTACTCACTGGGATAAGATACTGTCTACCATCGAAAAGATCAAGGAAGATTAACGCCTTCTTTCCCAAATCATAAGTGCCGAGGGCAGTACGAATATCGACACCAGGAAGCTGTATCCTATGGCCATGGCGGTGATAAGTCCGAATTGAGAAAGTGGCAGTATGTCGGAGTAAGTGAGTATCGCAAATGCACCTATGGTGGTTGCGGCAGATCCTACCAAGGCGGCACCTGTGTTCTGTATTGTTTCGTGCATAGCTTCGTAAGGCGATAGTTTAGTAAGCTCTTCGGTGAATCTATGTGTAACGTGTATGCTGTAGTCAACGCCCATACCCACCGTTAGAGCGGTTATGCTTACCGTCATCACATTTAAGGGTACGTCCATAACGTACATAGTGCCTACGATCCACAGCGTTATAACTGCAACAGGTATAGTGGTTATTACACCTAGTACTAAGGAATTGTGAATATAGTAGAATACAATGGTTAACAGTACCCCGACGATAATTATAGTTGCAAAAAGTGAACGTATCTGAGTGGCGCTCAACTCCTCGGTAGTTTCATGTCCTATTATTGAGCTGCTGGTTACCCGCGGAGAGTACGCCTCTAACGGCACGGCGGCCTCGATCATATTTTCTTCCATCCTAGCAGCGTTTTTCATATCTTGTGTGATCAATTGAGAGTTCTCTTTGACCATGAGAACGCCCAAAGAGTAACTTCCCTCTTCATCTTTAAAGAGAACCCTACGTATGGATTCCCTGCTTTCAGAAGAGTGATAAAGAACATCATACAACTGTGTTACGTTTCTTGTAGGTATACCCAACTCATCAGGTTGACTGGAACGGTAAGCACTAACGATAGTAGAATTGTAATTCGGAGCTCCGAAGGGGGCGTTACCGAATTCTCTTATAACCGAGAGGGGAGAGGTGATCCCTTCTACTGTCAAAAGATAACGGTCACCATGCAGGTTCACCTTTGTATCATGAAGAGCTCGAAGATATGAATAATTATCCAACTCTCCTTCGGTGAGGACGTATGCATAAGTGGTGCTCACGTTGAAGTTGGCGGTAATATACTGTATATTTTGACTCTGTGGTTTGTCTTCCGGTAGAAAATCCTGTATATTGAATGTGGTGTCGATATTGATCACTCCGTAAAGAGCACCCACCGTTATCAAGGCGACTACGAATATAACCAAGACGGGGTGTTTATCCGCAGCACCAGCGGGACCGGAAAGGATCCTTCCGATTATTTCTTTGCCCTGCTTTTCTACCGCCTTAATATTCCCCTTTAATTTTTTCTTCTTTCCCTCTCTCCTTTCGTCAAGCAGGGTGAGTACAGCGGGCAGGAAAGCTATCATGAGTACGAAACTTGAAAGTATGCCCACGGCGGCCAGTATTCCAAACTGGCGCATGGCCGATATATTGCTGAATGTGTTGGAGAAGAAACCTATGGCGGTGGTTAAAGTGGTCAAAAACAGAGCCCCGCCAACGGTGGATATGGCTATGATAGAGGCTTGGTTAGGGCGTTTTCCTTCCTCCTTTTCCTCCCGATACCGCATGACCATGTGTATACCGTAGTCGATTACAAGACCGGTTATCAGAACTGGAACCGCTATGATGATCGGGTTAAACTGGTACCCCATCAGAACTCCTATACCGAAGGTCCAAACTAATGCAAATCCTAATGACAGTAAGCTCAACAAGGTCTCAGCAACCGCTCGATAGATTAGCAATAAAACTACGACGACGAACACGAAGGCGATTGGAAGGAGTGTGTTCAGACTCTCATCCGTACTTTCGTTTATTTCTTCCATCATCACCTGACCGGCGAATACGCGGGTGTATGAACGAGAGAGAACTTCATCGCCCAAGCGGATCATGTTCTGTTGCGCTTTCAACCTAAGATCGCTTTCCATGGACGAGTTCAATTGGACCAGTGCGATGGCACTTTTTGCAGAGATACCTTGATCACCTAAGTCGGGGGCAAAGTCTTCACTTACCATCATCTGTATCCCGTTAGCTATACCCGATATATATCTAGGTAAATTTTCGGCACCGCTCAACATCGATTTTGTACCTTGGAATTCGTAGATGGTGGAGGTTAAAAGAGATTCATTCTCTTGAACGGCCCCCCTATACTTCGATATGGATTGATCCACCGATATCCCCTCTAAAGATTCCAACGTTGTGTCTATGTTATTCAGGAATCTCAGTGACTCATCTACCCTTCTTTCCATGGTGTTGAAATTCGAGATAGTGTTGTTGATAGCTGATTGAAGATTCTCTGGATCATACTCAATTGCTTCCTTTACCGTGTTCTTCAGTTCGTTATCGTCCATTTCCTCTATTCTATCAATCTTTTCGTCGTCTGTAAGCTCTAACGATGGAACACTGTCCATTATATCGTAATCGACCTCCAGTGCCATCACCGTTTCACCTATACTCATAAATTCCAAAAACATACCGATTGAAATATGGGAGTTCTCAGGCGAGGTCTTCATTATGCCGTTAACACCTTCTAAAAAAGATAAAAACTCTTGAAGCCCGGATACCGGATCCTCCTGTTCCATCTGTTCCAGGAATCCATCGACATATATTGTCTTGTTAAGAGTAGAATCGTCACTTGAAAGGACGTACATCAGTTCCATGAACTCCTCTTCATACACGTTAACCGCCATCCAATAATAGGGTGTGGACACGATGTCCGACATGGATTTGAATGACTGGGTGGCGTTCTGGACTACATCCTGATTTTCATACGACATCAAATACACGCATGATGAAAGTGAAGAGTTCATATGTTCATGCATCTTACTTTGATTTTCAAAGGACCTGACCATAGGAAGCGTGTTTTCAGGCATTTCCCGGATTACCTTATCTACTTCAAGAACCCGTTCGACTGTGAGAACGGTATCCACCAGCATGCTCATGCCATCGGGCAACTGGTCCGACGAAAGCAGTGTTTCACTAATCTCAGGGTCCTCTTTGAAAGCAATTCGAAGTTCCAGCATATCCATCATGACGTCGGTGGTGAACACGTCGCCGTCATGGGCTATGAATGCAATCTGTACAGATTCGCCGGTGGTACCGAATCGATCCCTTATTAAATTGAGGTTTCTTACCCTTGGCGTATCCGGATCAAAGGCCTCTTCGTCCATACCTATATTCATACCACTGGCTAGGATACCCATAAACAAAGTAAAGACTAATATGATAGCAACCACCTTTTTGGGATGATTGCCGACAATGGAAGGTACTCCCTTCATAAGTGAATTTTGTTTTTTCATGATTCCACCACTTTCAACTTTAGTATATCCTGGTGCAACACCGGTTTCAGACAAGCAACCAATTGTTAATAAGATTTTTTACTTACTTCAACTTTAAATCACTCTAAATATTCTGTAATCACTAAACATCAATAACCGATTGTCCCTATAAAATAGGAAAAACTATTAATAAAAGTAAAACCGCTCTCTCGGTCTGATAACATGTCTGACCTGTTAGACAGTTTAAACACCCGTATATGGGAGCTCGTCAGTGGATGTAAGTCGGACAAAAAGATATACGACTTATACGTGGAGGCAATAAAACGGGATATTTTAGATATCAAACTTAAACAATCATTGGATGATTTTACCTCGTCCTCAACCAAAATCAAGATGTTTAACAGGATGATGGACAAGATGGAGAAAGATTTGAAAAGAGACTTTGAATCGTACTTGCCTAAAAACACCTTCGGTACCCTTTTGACGGAAAGGGGATTCGAGATAATAAAGCAGGATAACGGTAGTTTTTAATTCTTCGCGGATGATTACAATGCTTCAAGAACATATTCCAACGAAAAACAAACGAAATATATTAATCGCTCAAGGGTATAGGTGAAACTAACATGTCACCCATATCCAAAGTAAAATGTTCTTACGAAGATGATTGTGAATGGAAATTTACCAGCTACAAACGTGAAAAGGTGAAGGAGGCTTACAAAGAGCATATATTCTCTGAACACCGTGAGAGGGTGAAAAAGACGCCGGAAAGGGTTAACGGGGGTATGAAATGCAGGTGTGGAGAACGGATAACCGAAAACTTACCTGAGGATCTAAAATGCACTAACTGTGGCTCGGATTGGAGCGCAAAACAGAGGATCGGATTTATCGCTGCTTTCAGCATAACTAAAAAGTGAATCAGTGTCTGGAACTTAATCCGCCTTTCGACGATCTTGATTCATATTTTTCTAAAGCTGTATTAACCGCACTCTCAAGATCGATTTTTAAAGCGTTTGCAAGGGTGATCAGGGAGTACGGGAGATCCCCTAACTCTTCTTTGAGTTCATTCGAGTAAGTCAAAGATGTACTGCCGTACTCGGTATTCTCTAGGATTTCCTTACTTACCTCTCCTAGCTCTGACATCACGTCTATTAATCTGTGTTCCATAGGATGATCTATCGAGTAGTTTTCGCAAAATTCTTCTACCTTTTCCTGAAGTTCTTTCATGTTTAGATGATAAAAACTTCTGATATAAAGTCAATTTCGCCCCCACACCCACGGCTAAGGCCGTGGGCATGCTCGCTTCGCTCGGTGGGGACGAATTTGTTGCTCGATGACTTAACTTGTGAAGTCTCGCAGTGTCGCTTGTGTATTTGATATTTTTTGCAAATCTAGATTACCCATTTTATATTCAAGATACGGAT
>JAFDUB010000033.1 GCA_019594025.1 Thermoplasmata archaeon | reverse complement strand
GTATTTACAGCCAGAATCAATGAGATGGGTGCGATTGAGATGGTAAAACGTGTTTAGTGTGATGGAAAAATTAACTACATTCTTCGAAAACAAAATGATCCTACGAAAAAAGTACCGATTCCGAAGAAATTAAAAAGTGTCGTCATCGGGTATTTTAAATAAGTAACTAACAATACCTTTTTTGATGTATTACAAGACGGTTCAAGATACGGTACACGGTAGTATACGATTCTACGGTCCTTTCTTAGAGCTTCTCGAGACACCCGAGATCCAGCGATTACACAGTATAAGCCAGCTCGGACTTACCAAACTGGTATTTCCAGGAGCCAACCACACCCGATTAGAACACTCAATAGGAGCTTACAGAGTAGCCGAAAGGATGGCGGATGCTTTGGCTCTCCAAGAACATGAAAAACACACCGTTATGGCCGCCGCACTTCTACACGACATCGGTCACGCACCCTTCAGCCATACCCTGGAGAGTATTCTCGCACACGAATCGGGTAAGGACCATATGGACATTACAAAAGAGCTGATCCTAGGGGACATGTACACCGAGGATAGGGATTGTCCTACGATACCTGAAATTTTGGAAGACAATAGTATGATTCCGTCGGACATCGCAGACCTAGTTAAAGGTAAGCAAGACACACCGGTATTCGACGATATAAACGTACACAAAGGTCAAGCCTACTTCGGTGAGGAGGATTACCTCTACCATATGATACACGGACCGATAGACGTCGACCAGATAGATTATCTACTGAGAGATTCACACTACACCGGTGCAGCCCATGGTATAATCGACCTCGAGAGACTTCTGCAAACCGTGGAGATACACAACGGAGATCTTGTGATAACAAAGGGTGGTGTTTCCGCAGTGGAAGGGATGCTCGTCGCCCGTAGTTTGATGTTCTCATCTGTGTACCTGCACAAAACCGCTCGAATAGCGGAGTTGATGCTTGCAAAGGCGGTTACTTCAAGTGATGAAAATTTCAACGAACTGTACCGAATGACCGATTGGGAGCTGTTATGCACGTTGAAAGGAAAGGGCGGTTTTCAGGAAGAGATAGTCAACAGGTTGAAACAACGACGACTGTACAAAAAATGTTTTACACTCACACCAGACACGGTAAAAGAGGCGAAAGGCATAGAATCGTCTGAATTCGGAACCATCGATTCCATCCGAGCTCTAGAGAAACGTATTGCATCGAGGAAACACATCTCACCAAACAAGGTAATAGTAGATATTCCCAACCGAGAACTGAAACTCTCAGAGCCGAGGTTAGAGAAAACTAACATAAAAGTACTGGACAAAGGGCGATTAAACGATATGTACAAGTACAGCCCCCTCTGTCGAGCCCTTCAGAAACGTCCGTCCCATTCATGGGTTCTCATGGTTTCCTGCCCCGAAGAGCTTAGGGATACCGTAGAGCAAGCTTCACGAAAAGAGATCATGATTGGTCCCTCTTAAATCGAATCCCATTCGGAGGTTATCCTTTTTAATGAGAAGCCCGATACCTATTTTAAAGCACATAAAATTATCAACATGATTTGAGGTAATACGATGAAGAAGGTAAAAGAATATTTCAAGGAGTACTCGGGGCAGGAAAAAGTGGCAAAATTTCTTATCGAAACAGGGTTGAGTGTTGTAGATGGTGATGTTTACTGCAACGGAGTGAAAATGTCTCCTTCCAAGATAGGCCGTATGCTTGAAGTCGATAGGAGAACTGTAACCGCCACCGTTGACACCATAGAAAACACCCCGGATTTAAGTGAAGTGTTCAGTCATCTGAAAGCAACGGCTTTCTTCAAAGATGTCGCTATGAACACCGATGCGGGACTTATCGAAGTGATTCCCACCGACCCCCATAAAACGGGCATATTAGCTGGGATATCAAAAATAATCTCAGACCTCGGAATTAGTATACGACAAAGCATAACTGAGGATCCAGAGTTTAAAGAGGAACCGAAACTGTTCGTTATCACGGAATCAACAGTTCCTATGGATGCAGTTGATGAGATGAGGAACGTGGAGGGTGTGTTAAGCGTTACAATCTTTTGAATGTACAAATTCGTACACAAAAGTATTAAATAATACAACAAAGTTCAACTGTTTTGATGAAAGAAAATCATGCGTTGTTTAAAGATTACAGAAAAGACTGGCCATTAGGTCGAACGAATCGTTTCGTATCCCAAGGTGGTGCAGATGGTACATAACAACACCATCCAGTTGCCCGTGGAAGATATGCCTACATCGTGGTACAACATACTACCCGACCTTCCCTCACCTCTACCACCCCCCATGGACCCTGAAGAAGGTCCATCACGTTTGAAGAATCTTGGAAACATCTTTTCCAAAAACATTCTTATGCAGGAGGCCGCCGAGGACAAATACATAACAATACCGGACGAAGTGAGGGACCTTTACATCCAATCGGGAAGGCCGAGACCTTTGATCCGAGCAAAGAGGTTGGAAAATGAACTCAACACACCGGCTAAATTGTACTATAAAGCTGAATTTTACAGTCCGACGGGAAGTCACAAGGTGAACACTGCCATCGCTCAGGCCTACTATGCAAAGAAGGAAGGTTATGAACGTATGGCCACTGAGACCGGAGCTGGACAATGGGGAACTGCATTGGCTTATGCCTGTTCATTATTGGGATTGGAGCTTACGGTTTATTGGGTAAGAGCGGCGTCATCCTGGAAAGCTGAAAGGTTCAGACTCATGCAGCTTTACGGAGCTGATGTATGCGCTTCACCCAGCGATAGAACCGAAGTTGGAAGAAAGATGTTAAAGGAGGATCCAAATCACCCCGGAGGTTTAGGTATAGCTATCTCAGAGGCCATCGAAGACGTTTCAACCGACGAAAAAGCTGTCTACTCGTTGGGCTCGGTTTTAAACCACGTACTTCTTCATCAAACCATAATCGGTTTGGAAACCAAGAAACAGATGGAGTTGGTGGACGATTACCCCGATGTTGTTATATCATGCTTAGGAGGCGGCAGTAACTTTGGTGGGTTATCTATCCCATTCTTCAAAGATCGTATAAAAAACGGAAACGACACTAAATTTTTAGCCGCACAAAGTGAAGTTGCACCCAACCTCAAGGGGGAATACAGGTACGATTTTGGGGATTATGCTGAACAAACCCCGTTGTTGAAGATGTGCACCCTAGGTCATCGGGAACAAATCCAGCCTATAAAAGGTGACGGACTTAGGTATCACGCTGCAGCTCCCATCATAAGTGCATTAAAGGCAGCGGGGTACATAGATACACTGATATTTCCATCAGATGAAGAGTACGTGTTCCAGAGAGCAAAGAAGTTCGTTCAAACAGAGGGATTCTTACCTGCGGCGGAATCGAACTACAGTATAGCAGCAGCTATCGACGAGGCATTGGAATGCAAAAACAGCGGCGAAGAAAAGACCATACTATTCAACATAAGCGGCCATGGATTCATGGACATGCACGGTTTTGCCGATGTGTTAGAGCTGCAGTAAAACCCCTTTTTTCTTACAATAAACCTCGTACAGCTTCGTTCACATCTCTTTTAACCATGATAAAATCGAATCGACCATCATATCGTTCGTTGTACCTTTCAACCAATAACTCGTCTGTTTTCGAATCTCCGATAAATAGCCCGCTTTCATCTCCAACCAAACTTTTCAGTGCCCTTGGGTCCGGCTTCAAATAATCGTCACTGGTTACTTTTTTCTTGAACTCGTAACCAATGATCCCTTCAGCCAGCCGCATCTCTAAATCGCACCGACCTGTAACCGCTCCTAATTCGAACCGGCTTTCAACCTCCTCCAGCAGTTCGATATCTATTATCGTTTCTTCTTTTTTCCATAAACCGTCGAAATCGAACTGAGGATCCTCGCCCATCTCTCCTAGATAGTACGTGTCGAATATCGGTCTTATCTCTTCACTTGAAAATGGAGGATCGTATGTATCTCTAATCCATTCGATAGTAGCCCCGCTGGGGATGGCGTCAATATTATCACAGAGCAGCGCCTCCGTGAGTTTGTAATCGTCTCCGAAAGCTCCCTTTCTACGAAGTTCATCCACTACCTTCAACTCAAGTTTATCGTCCCGACCTATCTTTCTAAAAAAATATTCAACGGTCAGCTTGGTAGCCATATCGTAACTTTTACTCACATCGAGTAAAACCCCGTCCACATCGAAAACTAACCATTTCAAGGTAACACCGACACGAACTCATTCAAAGCGGTCATCACTTCTCTATTTTCTTCTTTGTTTCCCACTGTAACCCGTATCTTACCTGTAAGCCTTCCGCTTAATTTTCTCACCACTATACCCTTTTTCAACAGATACTCATAGGCATCAAGATCAAACATCACGAAGTTAGTTTGTGACGGATAGGCATATTCAGATAACTCGGAGATCATATTTTCTCTCTCTTTCTTTATGAACTCTATATTTTCCTGAATGAGTTTATCTTCATCCATCATACGTTTTGTAATTTCGAGTGAGATCTTGTTTATATTGTAGGGGGAAATTATCTTACTCATTTGCCGCATCAAGGATTCATCACCCACAGCGTAACCAACTCTCAGGGCGGCCAGGCCGTATGCTTTTGAAAAAGTTCTCAGGATTATAAGATTACTGTACTCATCGATCAAATCCAAATTGCTGTTCTCTGCGAAATCGGCGTAGGCCTCATCCAATACTACAGGACATCCAGTTTCCAGATAATCGATAATTTTTTCTCTATCCAATACGTTTCCCGTTGGAGTATTCGGTGAACAGATAAATATCACTCTCGCCCCTTCAAAATCATAGTCGATCGCAGGCAGATCGTACTCTTCATCAAGTGGAACTTCCACTATATTTAAACCTCTTTTTTTGGCATAAAATGAATACATTCCAAAGGTAGGCGTGTGTATGATCATATGATCTCCCATAAATAGGTCCATAATACAATCTATCAACTGGTCGCTTCCGTTACCAACCACGATATTGGATTTGTGTAATTCCAGGCTTGAAGCCAGCTTTTTCTTCAGCCCCCTTCCATCTATATCCGGATATCTATTGAACTCCAGGTTTTTCAAATCGTCAAAAATAGAATCCTTTAGTTCCATGGGAAGGTCGAAGGGAGATTCGTTCTTATCCAGCCATATGCGGTAATCTCCCTCCATGACCGTATAGGGCTCAAAGTCCTTCACTTCTTTCCGTATCATATGCTCATCCACCTTTACGTCTGCGGCTCAACACTTCCATAACCTCGGCTAACTCTATGTCGTTAAATGCAAGCAGTACCATCAGGTGGTAGAGTAGGTCCGCACTTTCGTATCTTATACTTTCCTTATCCCCCGCCACAAATATCTCTATAAGCTCTTCACCCACCTTTTTGTATATCTCTTCTTTACCTTCATCGAATAACCTGCAGGTGTATGAACCATCGGTGGGATTTTCCTTTCTATCCTTGATCACCGCTTCCAGCTCTTTGAGTATCTGTAAAGAGTAGTCAATACCACCAGAATGCTCTTCCACCTCTCCGAGTTCCTTAAAGAAACAGCTTTCTTCACCTTTGTGACAGGCCACACCTTCCTGTTCAACCACAAACAAGACCGCATCGTCGTCACAGTCCAACAATATCCTTTTGATTGCTTGAACGTTACCGCTTATTTCGCCTTTCATCCTTATCCGTTTTTTGCTTCTTGAGTAGTAGTGTGCATATCCTGTATCCAGAGTTTTCCTTAATGCCTCTCGGTTTAAATAAGCTAGAGTGAGCACATCTCCATTTTTTTCCTGAACCACAACTGGTGCAAGGCCGTCGCTGCCCCAATCTATCGAATCCAATTTATCAACTAAGTCTGACATTTATATCACTTTCTTTTAGATACTCTTTCAAATCTTTTACAGAATATTTTTCATAGTGGAAAATGGAGGCGGCCAATGCCGCACTTGCATCTACATCGAACGCCTCTTTGAAATGCTCCGGTTTCCCGGCCCCTCCTGACGCTATGACAGGCATGTTAACCGCTTCAACTATGGTTTTGAGCATGGGGATATCGAAACCCTCCTGGGTACCATCGGCGTCCATAGAGGTAAGAAGTATCTCTCCGGCACCAAGTCTTTCAACTTCCTTGGACCACTCCACTGCATCCAACTTTCTTCCTTTTTGGCCGCCGTGGGTATAAACCTCCCAATGATCGCCGTTCCACTTCGCGTCTATAGCGATAACTAAGTTAGAAGAACCGAGAGTGTTGGATACTTCATTTATCAAGTCGGGATTTTCAACTGCCGCGGTGTTGATGAAAACTTTATCCGCACCACTTTTGATTATTTTCCGAATACCCTTTACGTCCCTCAATCCGCCACCTACGGTGAAGGGAACATGCACTTCCTGGGCTATGGTCTTTACCAGGTCGATCAATATATCTCTTTTCTCATTGGAAGCGCTGATGTCAAGGAAAACGATCTCATCGACCCCTTCTTTTTCATACCTTCTTGCCAGTTTAACAGGATCTCCCGCATCTCTCAGGTTCCTGAACTTTATCCCCTTTAATACCCTTCCGTTTTTTATGTCCAAAGCCGCAACTATTCTTTTTGCCAACAAACTAATCACCTGTTTCTTTCATAACTTTTTTCAAATCTATCTTACCCTCATAGAGGGCTTTACCGATGATTATACCGGAGAATCCTACTTTGTTTAATCTTCTTACATCCTCCAAGGAGGACACACCTCCTGCATATATCATCTCTTCGTCCTTCCAGAATTTACTATCCAATGATGTTCCATCTAAGGTACCGTCTTTTTCTATATCTGTGTATATCATCCTATCCACGTATGGGCTTACCATTTCATAGGCTTCTTCCAGTTTGAGTTCTGACTTTTCTTCCCATCCGGAAAGAGCTATCATCCCATGTCTGCAATCTAGACTAACTGTGATCCCGTTGAATTCTTGGGTAACCCTTGAAAGAAAATCTATGTCGAATGCTTTGGTTCCAATTATCACGTTCTCTACCCCTGCGGAGTAGGCACGTTCTATGCTGGTTCGAGCCCTGAAACCACCACCGATCTGGACCCTTAATCCGGTTTCGGATATGATTTCTTCAACGGTATCTAGATTTCGCGGATTTCCCTCAAAGGCACCGTCCAGGTCCACAATGTGTATCTTATCAACTATTTGGGAAAAATCAGAAGCAACCTTTAACGGGTCACCATACACCTTTTTAGTTTCCTTCTCACCTTTAAACAATCTTACCGCTTTACCGCCCATCAAATCCACAGCGGGATACACGTTCATGTTCAAAGCTCCTTGAAATTTTTGAGCAATCTAAGTCCATTTTTACTTGATTTTTCGGGATGAAATTGTACACCAAATATGTTATCATCCCAAAGGACTGAAGGAAAGGTAACCGCCCTTTCCCCATAGGTGGTAGTACCGGCCACCAAATCGTTATATTCCGGGTTCACATAATAGGAGTGTACAAAGTAAAAGTAACCCCCGTCTTCGATACCTTCTAGTATTGGACAGTTATTTTTGATAAAGAGCTGATTCCAACCGATATGTGGTGTTCTAACACCATTGAATCTAGAGACGCATCCGTCAAGAAGTCCCAATCCGTTACCGTTTCCTTCCTCACTATAGTCAAAAAACAGCTGCATACCTAAACATATGCCAAGGATGTACTTCCCTTCGTTAACAGCATCAGATATGCTCTTCCTTAATGGTTCAAGACTCTCCATGATCTCCCCAAAGTTTCCGACGCCGGGTAAAATGATCCTATCCGCTCTTTCGATATCTTCTATCTCGTGGCCAATTTTTCCACCGGTCACGTTTTGAACGTTAGCGAGGTTACCAATACCAAGATCCAGTATTATTATACCATCCGACAATCAAAGCACTCCTTTGGTGGATTCAAGTCTGTCACTTTCGCTTATGGCCGATTTCAGAGCCACTCCTAGTCCTTTGAATACCGCTTCGATCACGTGGTGACCGTTGTTACCGTTCAATTGTTTGATGTGGATGGTCGCGTTCAAACTCTTGCATAGAGCCCAAAGAAATTCCCTAGTAAGCGTCTCTTCGAACCCCTCTTCCGTCTGATCTATATCCAGCTCTAGGTTGAGATAAGTTCTGGATATATCCACCGATACCAGAACAAGGGCGTCGTCCATGGGAATCATGGTGTTGCCGAAACGCGCTATATTTTTATCCCTGATCTTCTCCTTTATCTCTTCACCGAGAATAATACCTAAATCCTCCCATAGATGGTGTCTAAGGTCCCAGGACGCAGTTATATCTACCGACCGTCCCATATAAAATGCAAGAGATGTAAGCAAATGATCAAATACTTCATCTCCCGTATTTACTTCTCCATCTTCGTCCAAACAGACCGTTATGTCCACTTCTTTTGTCTTCCTTTTCATTTTCTTACCTCCATAGACTTTCTATGGTAATCCAAATCTTCTATCTCCGCCATCCTGATTCCTAGATCAAGGTCTTCTAACATATCATTTTTATCCATCTTGGCTAATGAGATACGCTTCATGAAATCGTCAACCGTTAGTACGGAGGAGAACCTTGCCGACTTTCCGGTTGGAAGCACGTGGTTTACGCCTACAAAATAATCACAAGCAGCTGCAGGAGTATACTCACCTATATAAACCGCACCTGCATTTGTAATTTTAGGTATTAGCTTCATAGGCTTGTCGGTTATTATCTGGAGGTGCTCGGGAGCTATGTCATTCGCCCTTTCTAAGCATCTATCTAATGATTCCTCATGATACACCTCGATCTCCGGTTTCGAGCAGTAATCACACAGTTCTTTAGACGTACTCAACAGCCACGCCTTTGAATCACCACCGTGCTCAACCTGAGAGAGGAGGTCGAACAGCACGTACTTGGGATTTGCACTATCGTCGGCTATAACACAAACCTCCGACGGACCTGCCAAACAGTCTATACCAACAGTACCGTAAACCTGTCTTTTTGCCTCGGTGACGAATTTGTTACCCGGACCGAATATCTTATCCACCTTTTTCATACCTATACCGTATGCCATGGCACCGATAGCCTGGACACCTCCGACCTTGTAAACCCCCTCTATACCTAATTCTTTAGCTATAAATAGTGTGTAGGCATCCATCGCCCCTTTTGGAGATGGACTGGCAACTACTATTTCCTTCACACCTGCCAGCTTTGCAGGCACTCCCATCATAATCAGAGAGGAAGGCAGGGGTTTACCACCAGGTACGTAGAGACCGACTCGCTCAATAGGCCTATATACCAGGCCGTAAGTAAAACCGTCTTCTTTGTTTAGCTGGTCCCTTTTGATCTGTTTTTTGTGTACACTCTCCACCCTCTTGATAACCCGCTTAATGATATTTTTGTCTTCTTCTGGTATGGATTCGACCTTGGCGAATTCCTCTTTGGCAACTCTAATCTCTCCGCCGTAATCGTCGAATTTTTTAGAGTAATCTTTAACCGCCTCCATACCCCGGTTCTTTAAATCCTTCAGTATTTCAGCGACGTAGCTGTTAATTTCCATCCTTTATCACCTGTCTTATCTTTTTCACCAACTGATTGATCTCGTCGTACTTCGTCTTCTGAGAGATACGGTTTACTATTAAAAGAGCGGAGATGTCCTTCAACTTATGCACTTCCACAAGATTGTTGGCTTTCAAGGTACTCCCGGACTGTACGATATCAACTATACCATCGGAAATGCCTATGTGCGGAGCCACCTCAATTGAACCGTTTAGCTTGAATACATCAACATCCACTTCTTGGTCCTCGAAAAAGCTCTTGGCGATGTTAACGTATTTAGTAGCGATGCTGTAACCATCCATCTCTTCAATCTCCCTGATATTCCACTTCGGCATAGCTAGGGATAAGCGACATTTACCGAAGGGAAGTTCTAGTGGTACTAAAACATCGTTGTCCCTCTCAAGGTATACATCCATACCAACAATTCCGATATCAACACCGTGTTCTACATAAACCGGCACATCGAAGGCCTTTGATAGGAACAACTCGTAATCTTCGCTCTTTGATTTTAAGTTCCTATCCCTTGGCGAAGTGATGTCTATTCCAACCTTCTTGAGTAGTTTGTAGCTTGGGTCGTAAAGACGGCCCTTAGGAAGCACTATTTTCAATCTACCACCTCTATGTGTTCTCCTTCATATACCAGAGATTTTGCCTTATCGTATACCTTTTTTATATCTCCGGAGATCTTTTTCCTCTCTTTTTCAACCGTCTCACTTTCATAAAGCTCTAAAAAACCTTTCAATTTGAAAGCGAACCCACAGGCCTTTTGCCCGTTAACACGGTAGCCACCTCCGGCTCCAAGGGGGTAACCCAAATTCGAAGAGTAAACCTCGAATATAAGATCATCGTAGTATGGTAGTGGTCTAACAGTACCGAAGTCTATGAATATCCTGTCGTCGTCTAACGTTTCTATTATGTCGTTTATACCTTCAACTCTGCATTTCTTTCCTCTGAAGTTAAAAAGATCCCATAACTCCTCGGTTTTTTCTTCTCCTAAACCTAATTCTTCGATGAGACCGAAGTTTCTGCTCTTTAGTGCGGAGAATATCACCTCTTCGTACTCCTTAATATTATTCATCGACCTCCGCCAGATATCTAAACTGCCTATATCGATGTAGAAATTCGAAATACCTAGTCTTTCTAGGGTTGTGATAACAACGCTTAGAACCTCTATCTGCATTGGTTTGGTTTTTCCCCCGATATACTCTATCCCTGCCTGCCACTCTCCTGAATTACCATCCAGCACTTCGGAGATATAGTACAACCTCAACTTTCGTTTATCCTTTAAATTGACCGATATCTGTGATGTGATGTCTGGTTTCACGAGATAAAAATCGTTATGGTTGGCTGTTTTAAGTCCTTTACGAAGCTCGTTGCTATAAGGTTCCAGAGTAGGTAGAAAAATCTCTTTGTAGTTCCACATCTCGAAGACATTGCGTACCTCCTTCGTGACGTTTGCCAGCTTTACAGATTCTGTGAACAAGTCTTTTTTCATACTCACATCTCCGCAGGTATTGTACAATTTTGTACATGCAGGTATTTTACTAAACAATCACGTAACTCTAAAGTAAGATAAAAGATTATCGGATTATATGGCCCATCTCTAAAACCGTCAAAAAAAGATTTTGTTTTGATTATAAATTACCTTAAAAGGTACCTTAAGTGACGGTAAATATTATATATGGTAAGTTCTATTTGCGTTACCAGTGGATAATCATGAGTTCAAACGAAATTGATGTGGATTACGAAGAGGCTGAATGTCCTACCTGTGGGGGCGTTATACCTCTTGATGCTGCTGAATGCCCAGAGTGCGGACAGATTTTTGAAGAAGAGGAAGAGGACCTCTGGGAGTCAGAAGAGGCCTCAGAGGAAGAGATAGGGGATGAGTGGGAGGAACTTATTGAAGAGGAACCCAGTAAAGGTAAGCTCTACCTCGGTATTTTGATCCTTCTCTTTGGGAGTGTAGGGTTAAGTTTCATGTCATGGTTCCATAACGTGATGGAATGGAACATCCTAGGTGTTGATAGGTATGCCCCTGATGTTTACGGTCCTCTCGACCAGATGGTTGGAGGTAGTGGAGCAGTCATATCCATTATCGGTATAATCTTGATATACCTGTGGTACAGAGACACTAGACAAGAAGAGATCTCTGAAGAAGAGTTATTCGAGGATGAAGAAGATTACTTCGAGGATGAGGAAGAGTGGGGCGAAGATGAAGAGTACCTCGAGGAAGAGGAAGACGAAGAAGACGGGGAAGAAGAGGATATCTTCGGAGGAGAAGACGACGAAGAATGGGATGAAGAATAGGAGATCTAACAAACGCAATCCCATTTCAATAAACTACAGTTTTAACAAACTGTACTGTCTTTTTTCTTTTTTTAAGGGTAAATCTTTTAAAATATGAGAGCATTTTATACTCATGGATGGGATTTGTCTGACGGACCTCGAAGAGCCCGAATCGGGGTCTGAACTCACAACGGAAGGAGAACATAGGAACATGGAGGACGAAAGTACCGAGTCTAATATGGTAGGCATAACGTTTGGCGACGTTGGGATTACATCACTTAAATGTAATGTCTGTCGACCAGTGGATAAAGGTGAATACGTGATGATGGCTCATCCCACCGCGGATTGGGTACTTGGTCAGGTTGAGGGTGTAGAAAGAAAAACAAACCTGTCGGTTGAGATGGCTATGGAAATATCCATGGGTGAGGAAGTCGATATTGAAGAAACGGTGATCGCCAATGTCAAGGTTATTGGGTTCCGGGATAATCGGGGTCTTCTTAAGACCCCCGGAAATCCTTTCAGAGCGGGAGAAAAGATATACATTGCAGATGACAGGTTAATTAGGGATGTTTTGGGTCTAAAGGAAGATAAAAATGGTGCATATGTAGGAAAGTTGAGAGGGCATGAGATAGACGTTAGGTTGAACATAAATACAATTGCTCAGAAACATCTTTCCGTACTAGCGAAAACCGGTAGCGGAAAGAGTTACACCACCGGTGTAATAATAGAAGAGATGATGAAAAACAATGTTACCTTGGTTATACTCGATCCCCATGGTGAATACTCTTCCTTGGCAAAGGCTGGGAAAGTAAGTAAAAATGATTTTGGAGTTGAACCTAGAGGTTATGGCGATGTTATAACGGAGTTTTCACCGGACCCTGAAATTAACCCCGGCTCTAAACCTCTTAAATTTTCTTTTAGGAACATGAAACCCCGCAAAATTTTAGATATGACCGGCGTCAATAAAACACAATCAAATGTAAGTTCATTGGATGGGGCTATGTCTAGGCTGGCAGCTTCCAAAGGTTTCTTCAGCATATCCGACGTAACACGTCTACTCAAACAAAACGAAGAAGGTAACTCCTCGTCGGTTATTTCTGCCCTGGAATCACTGGATTCCAAAGGGATATTCGCTGCAAGAGGTACCCGGATGGACGATATCGTTCGAGAGGGAAAGACAGCTATAATCAACCTAAAAGGTACCGAACCAGACGTACAGGCTTTCGTAGTTTCCCGATTATCCACAGCTCTGTTTGAGCTTAGAAAGAGAAACAAGATACCTCCAATGATGATGTTCGCCGAAGAGGCACATAATTTCTGTCCTCAGCGAGGTAAAACTGAATCATCAGAAATTTTCCAAACAATAGCTAGCGAAGGCAGAAAGTTTGGGCTTGGATTGGGAATCGTAACTCAGAGACCGGCTAAAGTTGACAAAAATGTATTGAGCCAATGTAACACTCAAATAATCTTAAAGGTCACAAATCCCAACGACCTCAAGGCTATTGAATCATCCGTGGAAGGGTTGAGTAAAGAGATGGCAGAGGATATTCAGCGATTATCCATCGGTGAAGCTATCGTATCCGGCGGCGGCCTCTCAGAACCCCTATTTTTAGAAGTTCGACCTAGGGAAAGCAAGGACGGTGGCTCTTCTATAAGGGTCGTGGGGTAATAAAAGTGGTATCCGAAGAGCGTGTGAAGCGTTATTTACAAAAAACAAAAAGGGCTTTAGATAAGGTGAAGATCACCCCTCCGCATAGGTCCCATCTTAGAAAAGTTGCCGAGGATTTTTTAGAGATGGCGGAATGTTATTACTCCGACGCATTACATTTTTTTGAAGAAGAAAAGCTAGAAGATTCCTTCGCATGTGTTAACTACGCACATGGGTGGCTGGATGCAGGAGCTAGATTAGGTCTTTTCGATACAGGTGAAGACGATATGCTTTTTACCCTTGCGGAATAATCTAATCCACTAGACGTGCTCCTTCGTTGTCAATCGACGTAAGATACACGTTTTCCGCTCCTAAGGTATCTACTAAACGTTCGTAAAGTAGCTCGGTATCTCCTACGAGAAAAATCGAGTTACCGATCATGGACATACTGCCCACCCCGATATCTTCCACTTCGTTCAGTATTTGTTCTATATTTCTTCTCATAAATCTCGTTTCAAGAGCAAACCTTTTGGATAGTTCGCAGAAAAGCTTGAAACCATTATCCGGTAAAAAATCATCCATACAATCTTCGCCTACTAACTTTATCCACTCGCTGATGGATGGGTCGGAAAGTATATTAGGTGTGATTAAAGGACTTCCGGTCACTCCTATAACTATGTCTTTTTTCTCTACTCTCTTCATTATTTTTCCGTGAGGGGGTATCCCTGGTTTGATTCTCACTTCGAAGCCCCCCGTTGATTGACCGACCACGTCACCTAATCCTGTTCTGCAAAAAACCTCTGCCACATGCGCGGATATAACCGCTTTTTCACGAGAAATCCCCACCTCAGCACAGACACCCATTGCAGCGGATAATGCACAAGCTCCGCTCATCCCAAATCCTTGGCTAAAGGGAAGCTCGGTGTTGATTTTGATGGTACCTCCTTTAGCGAGAGAGCTAACAGCCTTTTCTACCACCATGAAAGAGGAACGCTTACCATTTAGCTCTATTTCCCAAGTAGCTCCCTTCACGTCCACCTCTGCGTATGCACCGAGTTGGATTGAAACCCCCGCACCTCTAGAACCTATCTTTTCCATGTTAGATAAGTTTTCAGAGGGAACGAAAAATCCCGTAATATGTCCAGGACTAAAGGCGGTGGAACTCATATACGTCTCTCGACTACTGATAATACCCTATCGGCGATATACCGCTTACGTCCCTCAAACCACTTACCAGTTCCTGTGATGAATGCACGGGTTTTTTCGCTACCGTCGTCCTTTAATGTGTTCGCTACAACAACGTCTGCTCTATCTT
>JAFDUB010000003.1 GCA_019594025.1 Thermoplasmata archaeon | reverse complement strand
CTCCCTCTTTAACCAGCGCTATACAGCCCAATTGATTGGTACAGATATAGCATTGCTTACATTTATCTTGGTCCACTTGTAACGGCGCTCCCCGTGATTTTTTCTTTTCTATTAGTACACATGGATGCTTAGGTACGACCACTGAGATACCTGGGTGTTCTATGGCTCTTTTGAACGTATCGATTGTTTTTTCGATGTTGTACGGATCAACGGTTTCCACGAACTCTACACCGGCTCCTTTGGCAAGGTCTTCGATCGATACCATAGGCGCAGGGTCACCCATACCGGTTCTTCCTGTGCCGGGATGTGGTTGATGTCCGGTCATGGCGGTGGTCCGGTTGTCCATTATCACGTACACGAAGTCGTGCTGGTTGTAAACACCGCTTACCAATGCCGGTAATCCGGAGTGGAAAAAGGTGGAATCACCAAGGAAGGCGAACACCTGTTGATCGGTGTTTTTAGAGAATCCGCCCGCCCCTCCTACACTAGAACCCATACACAATAGAAAGTCGGCGGTATTAAGGGGGCTTTGAACTCCAAGTGTGTAACAGCCTATATCACTAGAGAACACCGCCTCTCTCTTACCAAGGGCCTTCTTAACCGCATAATAGGTTGCCCTATGGGGGCATCCGGGACATAAAGAAGGTGGTCTCGATGGAAGGTCATACTCCTCGGCTACCAACGCTTCTTTTCCTGGGGGCATATCGATTAATTTGGAGAGGGCGTTTCGTACCACATCGGGGTCGTATTCGTACAATCGTGAGAAATGCCCGGTATGTTTACCGTAAATCTCCAGAGAAAGATTATGCTCTTTGGCAATGGCGGTTACCTTATCTTCCACAAAGGGTTCTAATTCCTCAACAACCAGTAATCTATCAGCGTCTCTGATGAAATAGCCCACCTCTTCGTTCGGGAAGGGATGGGTCATGCCTAATTTAAGTATCGATATAGGCAGGTCGTACAGTTCTTTTAACTCGTTTATGTAGTTAAATCCTGCACCGGTTCCTATTACATGCAGTTCGGGTTCGTCAACCTTTATCAGTTCTGTGAAAGGTGAGCTCTCGGAAAAACGCTCGGCTTTGCCTATCTGCCTTAACAGACGGGGATGATTCTTACGGGCGTTTTGTGGTACCGCTACGAATCTACCAGGGTCCTTTTCGAAGTGCCCTTTACCTGCGGGTTTTTTCAATTCGCCAAAAGTGACTAAACCTCTGGCATGATTCACCCTAGTGGTGGTACGCACCATGACGGGAAGCTCAAGTTTCTCGGACAGCTCAAAAGCGTACTTCGTCATCTCCTTCGCTTCCTGAGGACTTGTCGGTTCTAACATAGGTATATTCCCCAATTGAGAATAGTAACGAGTATCCTGTTCGTTCTGACTGGAGTGCATGGATGGGTCTCCAGCGGCTACTATAACCATTCCACCCCTGACTCCGCAGTACATAAGAGTCATCAGGGCATCCGCAGCTACGTTAACACCTACGTGCTTCAGCCATGCCATAGCACGGACTCCAGAGGCTGCAGCTGCAGCCGCAGTTTCCATGGCCACCTTCTCGTTGGCGGAGTACTCGAAGTACATCCCATATTGTTTGGCGATTTTTTCCAAGGTATTACCGATTTCCGACGACGGTGTTCCAGGATAGGTGGACCCGTGACCTATACCTGCTTCTAAAGCACCCCGTACTATGGCTTCGT
The DNA here is from genome assembly GCA_019594025.1 of Thermoplasmata archaeon. GTDB lineage: Archaea > Thermoplasmatota > Thermoplasmata > Halarchaeoplasmatales > Halarchaeoplasmataceae > Halarchaeoplasma. Next base: position 33,326 of record JAFDUB010000003.1, on the reverse strand, counting down.
TTCCTAACAGTAAAATCTCTTTGCCCGGTTCATCTTTGAGGAGTTCTTTCATTTATTCGTCCCCCTACTCACTGGTGATCTCTTCTTTTTTAAGCAGAAGTTCCCATTCCTTGTCAACATTCCCCTGTATCTTTTCTACCTCTTCTTCAGGAAGATGTCTGAATCTACCCTGAAGTTTCAGATAGTCTCTTACAGGTATCTTCTTCTTTGGCTTCTTGTATATGTTGTATTTACCGTTCTCAATTTCGTACAGTGGGAACACGCAGCTGTCCACCGCCAAACGGCAGAGTTCTATGGTGTTCGAGGGATCCGACCTCCATCCGGTTGGACACGGGGCATAAATATGAATGAACTTAGGTCCGGGTATCTCCTTCGCTTTCTGTATTTTCTCTATCATTGACTCAGGGTGGCCTATGCTTACCGTAGCCGCATAGGGTGAACCGTGGGCTTTAACTATCTCCATCATGTTCTTCTTAGGATTCTTTTTCCACGCCTTTTGGCTTCCAACAGGGGTTGTAGTGGTCCATGCGCCGTAGGGTGTTTCACCGCTTCTTTGAATACCTGTATTCATGTACGCCTCGTTATCGTACATAATCTGAATGGTATCGGTACCTCGTTCTAAGCATCCTGAAAGTGCCTGTATCCCTATATCCGCCGTGCCACCGTCACCGGCGAAACCTACTACGGTGATTTCCCGGGGATCTATACCCTTTGCATTCAACGCCGCTCTTACTCCTGAAGAGGCGGCACCGGTGGCCTCGAAAGCGGTGTAGAGTAGTGGTATCTCCAGATTTCTAGAGGGATACACACCCGGTATTACCGCCCAGCAGCATGCGGGTATGTTTATTATTGTATCCCTGCCCAATGCCTTGAGCGTGTACCTCATTGCGTGTGCCGCTCCACAACCCGGGCAGGCCGTTGTTCCTTTGTTCATCAATTCGACATCTGGTACTTTTGCCATATTCATCGCCTCCATTTATGTTGGTTTATTCTAAGGTCGACCCATTCGATCTCCTTGCCTAGTCCTTTATCCTGAAGGGAGATCGCGTCAAGCATCACGTTCTTCAGTATCTTGGGAGTCAGGTCTCTACCTCCTAATCCGACTATATAGTCCTTTATGATCACGTCGTTGTGTCCGTAGAGAGCATCCTTTATCTCTCTAGCAGCGTCTCCTCCGTGTCCGAATGTATAACTCCTGTCTAGAACACCTACAACGTTCACATTCTTTGTGAGCTCTCTGAATTTGTCAACTGGGAACGGACGGAAAGTACGCAGCCTAGCAAGGCCTACATTATGTCCTTCGTCTCTCAGTTCGTCGATTACATCCTGTGATGTACTAGATATCGATCCCATGGTGACGATAAGAACATCCACTCCGTCTGTCCTATATTCCTCTATAAGTCCACCGGGATCTCTGCCGAAGGTTTCTTTGAATTCTTTGTTCACCTTTTCTATCTTATCCGGAGCCTTTTCGAAGGCCTCTGCTATCTTGTACCTAAAGTCCATGTACCAATCTGGCATACCCAACGAGCCGAAACCTAGAGGTTGATCTACATCCAGTTTGTAATCGGGGTCATAGGGAGGTAAGAATTCATCTACTAGTTCTTGATCGTAGATCTCCACCGGCTCTTTTGTATGGCTAAGGATGAAAGCGTCTTCAACGACCATTGCCGGCAGCATAATCTCTTCGTCTTCACATATCTTGTAAGCCATTATGACGCTGTCCAGAACTTCTTGATTATTTTCACAGAAAAATTGAAGCTGGCCGGTTCCTTTTTGGGCCAGGGTGTCGTGATGGTCAGCCCATACGCTCCAGGGTGGACCCATGGCTCGATTTATATTGGTCATGACCACGGGTAGCCTTGCACCGGCGGCCCAGATTAACAACTCATGCATTAGTGCCAGTCCATGTGCAGAGGACGCTGTATAAGCCCTTGCACCGGCGTTTGCTGCAGCTATGCAGGCGGCCATTGCCGAGTGTTCGCTTTCTACTTTGATGTATTCCGAGTCCATCTCGCCTTCTGCTACCAGCTCCGCTATCTTCTCTACAACTTCGGTCTGAGGGGTGATAGGATAGGCTGCCACTACCTCTACCCTAGAAAGTTTAGCACCGTATGCTGCAGCGAAGTTACCTGATACGATCTTCATTTCAGACATAGTCTGCCTCCTTTTTCATCTCGATGGCATCTACAGGACATTCCTTAGCACATATTCCACATCCTTTACAGAAGTCGTAATCAACTACTGCTCCTTCCTCTTCAACGTGAATGGATACATCGGGGCAGAATTTCCAGCAGATACCGCACTTAATGCACTTCTCCAGATCCACAATAGGTCTGAGTGTCCTCCAACTTCCAGTCTTCGTCATAAGATGAGAGGGGCAGTCAGTTATAACCGCTCTCGGTAGGTCTCTATGGTCCTTTGGATCAATAACTATTCTAAAAACTTCTTCTTCACTCAAGGTCTTCACCTCTTACCTCATTATAAGCTTGTTTGGTGGCTTTTGCGTTCTCTTCTTTTTTTGCCGGTGCGTTGTTGCGTACAACATCCACCAGCGTTTCTATATCTACTATCCCCGTAGCCCTTGTGATGGCGCCGAGTATGGCAGTGTTCACGATGGGGGCCACCTTAGAACCCAATCTATGCTCTACCGCAATACTGCTGGCATCCACTGTGTATATCGGATTATCGACTCCAAGATCAATTTCATCCGGAGCCTTCTCCGTGTTGAGGATCACTTTTCCGTCTGGCTTGAGCCCTGCAGTAACATCCACAGCGTCCAGTAGAGCCATGTCCATAACGATAACTATGTCTGGCTCGTGGATCTGTGCCTTGTTCCTAACCGCTTTACTATCGATCCTAGTGAAGGCGGTCACCGGGGCACCTCTTCTTTCTACTCCATACATTGGAAACGACTGGACGTCGTTCCCTTCCAAAAACGCAGCCCGGGCCAGGAACTCGGACGCTGTTACCGCACCTTGTCCACCTCTTCCGTGAAACCGAATCTCTATCATTTAAAAGCACCAAGTCTGTATCAGGGACACCTATAATTATTTTTTGTAGAGAAGTGCACGGACATGTCAAAAGGATTAAATATAAAACATAACACTGACGATTTCCGCTCAGGTGTTATCTTACACGAAAGTAAGGTCACCATACTTGAATACTTACATACGCCTATTCGCCTGTAACTATTCTCCCATGGGCCGGTGGTCCATCGGAAGCAAAGCTTCCAACTCACCCCTGCCCATTCACACGCTGCACTCCTTCATGGGCCGGTGGTCTAGGGGTCATGACGTCGCCCTTACAACCGTAGTAAATACGGTCAGAAAGGCGAAGATCGGCGGTTCAATTCCGCCTCGGCCCATCAACCTTATATACAATACCTAGATAATACCACGGGCATAATGGGCCCGTAGCTTAGTCAGGTGGAGCGTCTGGCTCATAACCAGATGGTCGCCGGTTCAAATCCGGTCGGGCCCACTAACATCATTTTTCGCCCATTTGAATCTGGGCGTGTGGCCAAGTCTGGATATGCGCAGGAATAACGGATTCCTCCTTTAACCAGACTAGACCGACACTGAACAATCTGGGCGTGTGGCCAAGTCTGGATATGGCGACAGCCTCCTAAGCTGTAAATCGGGGGTTCGAATCCCCTCACGCCCGTTCAACTTGTTTGAACGTGGTAGGGAAAAATCCATAAGGATTTTTGGTAACACCCGCTAGATTATATCGTACATAACTTGGACTATGAAAAAGTGTCAACGGGATACTCAACTCTCTTACTGCTTCTTCGTATATTGATATGTTTTAAAGGCGACGAAGATAGTGATCATTACACCCATGGTTACCCACGGCCCTCTTTCAGGGTAGTATATATTGATGGAAAAAAAAATGAGTGCTACAAAGATGAATATAAGAATCATCTGTATATAGGTCATCTTCATTCACCCCACCTCCTTTGTCTGCTCTGATAAGACCTTATAGCTCTCAAAAAATCAATCTTTCTGAAGCCGGGCCAGTACACGTCGGTGAAGTAAAGCTCGGAGTACGCCAACTGCCATATGAGAAAATTTGAAATCCTTTCCTCACCGCTGGTACGCAGTATCAAGTCCGGATCGGGAAGGTCCGAGGTGTAGAGCCTTTCCGCCACCGTTTTTTCGTTTATGTCTTCAACTTCGATAACTCCTTTTTTAACATCTTTCGCTACCCTCTGGATAGCTTGGAGTAGTTCTTCTCGACCACCGTATGCGACCGCGATATTGAAGTGATAATCGCTGTAATCTTTGGTTTTCTCCTCCGCATACCTGATAGACTCTTTCACTCTCTCGGGCAATTTTTCAAGAGCGCCTATAGCTTTTATTTTTACACGATTTTTATGAACTCTTTCGTCTTCAGCCGCCTTTCTAAAGTTATCTTCAAAAAGGTCCATCAGTTTTTCCACTTGCTCAGAATCACGAGATATATTTTCGGTAGAAAAGGCATAGACAGTTAGTATCTTTATATCCAGTTCGAGGCACCACCCCAGCATTTCTTCCAACTTATCTTTCCCTTTGATGTGGCCCATATTCTCGTCCAAGCCCAACTGTTTAGCGAACCGCCTGTTACCGTCCATTATCACTGCTATATGTGTAGGGATGATTCCCTTTGATTTGATTTCCCTAAACAGCTTTCTTTCGTATGCTTTATAGGCGGTATCAGATATTGTTTTAGTTATTTCGCTTATGGGTTTCCACCAATACAAAGGGAGGTATGTGAGATATAAAAATGTGTTGGACTTGATTCGAAAAAACACAACCATTATATACATTATCTTTGTATGCCGAATCAGGTGGTGTATGTGAAAGATAAACACACGAAATTATTCATCCCGGGACCCACTGAGGTCAAGAAGGAAATAATAGATGAAATGGAAGCATGGATGTTCGGTCACCGTTCTCCAACGATGACTGAGTTGTTCACTACTATGACCGAGGACACTAAAAAGTTTCTCGGTACTGAGAACGACGTAATAATTCTGTCCACATCCGGCACGCTCTTCATGGAGAGCTCCATAATGAATTGCGTCGACGACAGAGTTCTTTGTTCGACCTGCGGAAGTTTTTCTCAAAGGCAGGCGGATATCGCAGAACGTCTTGGAAAAAACGTCGATAGACTGGAGTATGAATGGGGTAAAGCGGTGAAACCGAAAGATGTGAGGGAGGCATTGGAGAAAAAAGACTACGACGCCTTCACCTGTGTAATGAACGAGACATCCACCGGTATAAGAAATCCACTAGAGGAGATAGGAGAGGTAATGAAAGACTTCCCGGACACTTTATTCATAGTGGACGCAATATCCGCATTAGGAGGGGATTACATAGACATAGAAGGAAGCAATATCGATGTCATATTCACCTCCGTGCAGAAGGCCTTTGCCATGCCTCCAGGATTAGCTGTTTGCGTGGTAAATGATAAGGCATACGAGCGAGAGGCAAACTCAGATTCTGCTTCATGGTATGCAGGTTTCCAAAGGAACATAGATTACTATAACAAGAAAGGTCAAACCCACTCCACTCCGGCAATCTCATTGATGCTTGCTTACAGAAAACAGATGGAACGCATGCTTGAAGAAGGCCATAAAGCGAGAGATCAAAGGCACAAAGATATGGCGGAGTACACCCAAAAATGGGCTAAAAAACACTTCGAGATGTTCCCAGAAGCAGGTTACGGGTCACAAACAGTCAGTACGATCAAAAACACCCAGGGATTGAACATAAATGAACTCCGTCAGGAGATCGATGAGAAATACGGTATCCTCTTCTCGAATGGATATGGAAAACAGCTGAAAGAAAAGACCTTCCGTATCGGTCACATGGGAGAGCACTCCGTAGAGGATGTAAAAGAGCTCACCGATGCCATAGAAGAAGTAGCAGGGCTGTGATACATATGAACAAAAAAGTACTGGTTTGCAACCCCATCGCCGACGAAGGCATAGAGATGCTGGAAGAAGCTGGACTTGAAGTAGATCAAGAGTTTGGGATGTCCAAAGAAGAATTGACCAAAAAGGTACCCCCTTATCATGCGATGATCGTACGCGGTTCCACCAAGGTCGGAGAACCGACCCTAGATACGGCAGAAAACCTAGAGGTGATCGGTAGACCGGGTATCGGCTTGGATAATATCGATGTTGATTATGCCAAGGACAAAGGAATTGCCGTATATAACACTCCTACCGCTACAACAATCTCCGTAGCCGAGTTGGTATTTACCCACATGTTCGCCGCTTATAGGAATATAGTCGCCGGCACCATCAGCCTCAGGGAAGGAAAGTGGATAAAGAAGGACTTGAAAAGCAACGAGATCTACGGAAAGACACTAGGTATAATCGGATACGGTAATATCGGTCATGAAGTTGCCAAAAGATCTGACGCATTCGGTATGAACGTGATAGCATTCGATGTTATCGACGTAGATGAACCCGGACCTGCTAAGATGGTCGACTTCGATACGATCATAACCGAAAGCGACTTCATCACTCTCCACGTACCTCATATCGATTCGACACATCATCTACTTAGCTCCGAAGAATTCAAGAAGATGAAGGAATCCGCTGTATTGGTCGATTGTTCACGCGGCGGTGTAGTTGATGAGGATGCACTCTATGAGGCCCTAACAGATGGTGAAATAAGATTCGCCAGCAAGGACGTTTTCGCCGAGGAACCTCCGGGAGATAATCCCCTGCTCACCCTTGATAACTTCCACGCAACGCCCCACATAGGCGGACAGACCTTGGAAGGACAAGCGAGAGCAGGAACACAGGCAGCAGAAAAAGTTATCGCCGAGCTTAAGAAAAGGGGATGATCATGGTAGAGATCCGTCCCTTTCCCGGTATACATTACGACGAAGAGAAAATAGGTTCTATGGAAAAAGTGATAACACAACCTTACGACAAGATCCCACCGGAACTTCAAGATAAGTACTACGGTAAAAGTGAGTACAACTTCTGCCGTTTGATCTTACCCAAGGAGGAAGAGCGATACAAAGCCGCAGCTGAGAGACTTAATAACTGGCTCAAGGAAAACGTACTCGTCCCCGATAAAAAACCGTGTATCTATGTCTATTACCAGGAATTCGAGGTGCTGGGAAAGAGGTACACACGAAAGGGGTTCATATCCGCAGTTAAATTATATCCTTTCGAAGAAGGAGTGGTACTACCTCATGAGCAGACCCATAAAGGTCCAAAGATCGACAGGCTGAACATGCTCAGTGCTACTGAGAAAAATCTTGAACCGGGATTCATGCTGTACAGCGATCCAGAACAAAAAACCATCGAAATATTCGATGAAATCTCCAAGAACGAACCCGAATTCGAAGTTGAAGACGAATACGGTGTAAAAAGTCAGGTATGGAGAATTGAATCGCTATCGGATATTAAGAAAATTCAAGAGGTGTTGAAAGACCAGCAGGTGGTTATCGCCGACGGACATCATAGATATGAAACCGCTGTTACCTACAGAGACGAAACCAGAGGAAAAACGGATTGGGCCGAGGACTCGGCTTTCAACTTCAGGATGACCTACATGGTACCTGTGGAGGATCCGGGTTTAGTCGTACTCCCAGGACACAGACTTCTTCTGGAGCATAAATTAACCGAAGAGCACTTAAACGATATGGAAGAATACTTCGATGTAAGTGATGTGGAAAATAGCGACGAATTCCTCACTAAGAACAAAGACACCACCGCCTTCGTAGTTTACGATGGGGGAAGAAACATAGGTCTAAGACTAAAGGACCGTTCTTCCATCGAGAAATTCTTACCAGACGATTATTCGGAGGATTACAAGAGTCTAGACGTGGTTGTCCTTCGAGACGTTATCTTCGAAGGAATAATGAAGACCGGGAAACTGGACATAGACGAGACAATATCCTACGAAAGGTGGGCTGAGGACGCGGTAAACAAAGTTAAAACAGGTAATGCGACCGCTGCGTTCCTGGTAAACGCTACAAGACCCGAGCAGGTTCTAAGAGCCGCGAAGAACGGTGAACGTATGCCCGAGAAGTCCACGGATTTTTACCCCAAGGTAAACTCCGGCTTCGTGATGATGGATATCGGAAAAAAGCAAAAACTCGTTTAAACCCCTTTTTTTTTATTATTTAAAAAAATCAGCTAACTCCTTCATGCGCTCTGCACTTTTTACGTAGCCTGCGGATTTCGTCCTCTCTAACAACTCTTCGAATCTATCAATTCCACCGGCGGTGTTGTCTGCATGGCATATTATTTTTTCTTCCAAACTAGTCGGTACCATATTTCTCTTCGGCAATCCCTGCTGAACCGCCTCTTCCTTAGTTATCCCTCCTCCAACATGCCTTTCCACCATCTTAGCAAGCTCTTCGTCCCATCCCTGCTCTCTAACGATATCGGCACCGACTACACCGTGGTCCACCCCGTGTGTTTCCGTTCTACCTATGTCATGAAGCATAGCGCCTGCCATTATAAGCTGTATATCGCCTCCGAATCTGTTCTGAATCTTCAACACTCTTTCTAGCACGGATATGGTATGATCCATCAAATTTTGTTCCATGCCCCTTTCAATGCAAAAAACGTAGCTGCCGTGCAGTGATGGGATATTCGAATAATCTATCACCCTTTTCTTACCGTTCGATGGTAAGACCGAGATTTTAGAGTCTGTAAACTCATCACTACTAATCCGCTCGTTTAATCGGTCCAAAAAGACTGCCAATGCCGCAACTTCGGAGTGGGGTTGATTGCCTACCGCTACGTTGTAATCTGCAATCTTGTACACTTCACCCGGTACCTTCTCGGCCCCAACGATGACCAATGGATTTTTTAAAGATACCTTGTTGAAAAAATCATCTATATTTTCACCATACATGGTTAGGTGCACCACGTCTCCGCCCCAATCTTTTATCAGTCCCCTCCAATCCTTCCTTTCTTCAACTTTAAAAGCGCCTCCGAATCTGTTTGAAACGTCATCGAGAGTTTTCTTCACCCTGTTATCGATTTTAGGTAGATAAATACCTTGAGCACCGAAGGATCTAGCGGTCAATCCAACGTGTGTGGTCATACGTTTATCTCTTTCAGGCCGATGCCCTAATCGTAGAATCGATACCAATTACATTCACCAAGAGTCTTCCATTTCTTCAGGAAAAAGATCCGATTCTTCCTCCTCCGATACCTTCTCGCCCTCCATTTCATCTTCAGTGATAATGCCTTCCTCCTCATCCCCCCATTCAACTCCGAAACCGCTATCTTCGATTACCGGTATAACTACGCCTCTAAACAAAACTAAAGACGTGAGGATCGAGAACAAGGCCGGTAGTGCCATGTAGAGTACTAGCTCCGCACCTACAATTCCTTCGCTGGTATTTGTATGATAGGATGTCCAAACTATACCTGCAAACAACAAACCGGCTAAAAACTTCCCTACAACATCAGGTATATCATCGAAAATCATTTCCACGAAAAAACAAAAAGGAATGAAAATACCTAGAGTAATGACTAGAAACGAGAGTAAAAAAACAGACCTATGGTCACCGTAGAGGGGACCGAGTACGTAAATTATGTAAGTTATAGTACCAATTATAGCCATCCCAAGTACCAGGGCGAATGTGCCTGTAGAGTACTTTTCAAATATATTCAGATCGTCTAAATCCATATATTTTCACTCCTTTAGTTCCAATATTCGATGGCCCCTGTAATCAAGTCTTACCGACCGCTTAACCATGCTTTTTAAAGTGAGTGGGGAAACCTCGAGCATCTCGCTTATATCCTTTGCGAAGTTTTCACCTTTTTTCACCTGCTTCAGTATTTTTTCTTCTATATTAGTAAATTCCTCGTCACTGAGCATAGCCGCGTAAAGTACTTCGCTTATTTCACCTACAGGAACTGAGGCATCGATATGTACCGATGAATAGTAGGTATGGTATGCCTTTTTTGTTTCTCTGTCAGTGTGCTGCCAACGTGTCTCTACCAACTTCATCTTTTCAAAAAGTTTGAGTGCTTCCAGACCTTCTTCACCGTATTTTTCCTCTACCTCGTCCGACGTTTTCCATTCCTCCGCCAGTTCGGTGAATATCTCTTTTTTTGTCTCAGTACTGACCGCACGAAGTATAGGTACGAAGTCTGTTACATCTTTGATTACTTTGATTCGGGCCATCGTGAATCCTAACGTATATAGTGACATATAATTTAATACTTTTCTATGGGTTGATAAAACATTACGACCGGGTTAAAAAATATCTATATTGGATGGGATATCGTTTCTTTTTTTAAGATAATAAACCTGGGTACGGGTATATCTATACTCTACCTCAGCCTTTTCATCTTGAAAGTCCCAAGGCTTCACTATCAATAAATCACCTTCTCTCATCCACATCCTCTTCTTAAGTTTTCCCGGAATCCTCCCCATTCTTGACTTTCCATCTTCACATATTATTCTTATCCTACCTCCACCCAGCATTTTATCAGCGATAGCAAACATTTGACCATCTCTTCTCTTAGGATAGGGTACTCGAATAACTTCTTCTTTGTTATCATCTTTAGGTGACAAGGTATCGGTTATCCCAATCGTACGGGGGGATATATAATCTTCGCCTTCGATATCGAGGATTAAAAAATATACTCTCCTTCGCCCTTCGAACCAACAAAACTTCTGTCACTTATCACGAAATCAGCTTTAGAGATCACATGCCTTGGAAAGATGCATCTGAAGCCCTCGTAAGGTGTCCACCCGCACTTATAGTGCAATCGATTGGACATTATGGGCTCGAACTCTCTGAAATCGAAAAGGGCTAGGTCAGCATAATATCCCTCTTTAATTTCTCCTTTCTTTATGCCCAGTATCTCTGCGGGACGGGTACACAATAAATCGACGACGGTAGATAATCCCATCTCACCCATCGCGACGGAATTCATCATCAGAGGATAAATGGTTTCAACACCGGGTATGCCTGCCGGTGCCTCCAAAAAGGATTCCGTCTTATCGGTTTCTAGATGCGGTGCGTGATCACTGGCCATGATGTCCACTTCTCCACGTTCCAAATGTTCCCAGAGGGCAAAATGATCTATATCTCCCCTTAGGGGCGGGTTTACCTTTCCGAAGGGGCCCAACATAACTTCATGGGTAAAGAATAGATGATGGGGTGTTACCTCCACACTCGCACCTAAAGATTTCGCAACTTTTAATCCACGTTCAGTACTTACGTGACATACATGCTTTCGCCCTTCCGGCCATTCCTTTAAACTCTTGATGGCCTTTACCTCACTTTCAGCCGGCCGTTCTCTGTTGTATCCCTTCAAATCCTTTCCCGGTTGTTTAAACGAGGTTTCATCCTCGCAGTGAAAGGCAACAAGACCACCTGAATCGAAAACGAGCTTTGCTTCCTCTTTAAGGTCACCCCGCCCCGGGGCACCGGTACTACCAGCCATATACACCTTGAACAAAGAGGTTTCATCCATCATCCTTTCCACATCTGAGGATAGTAGGGCGTAAAGACCGAAGTCGATACAAGCTTTCTTCGAACATTGCTTTATTTTCTCTCTTAGCCTTTTCAAGTTGTTGGTAGGAGGATCGTTGTTCGGCATATCTACTACCGTGGTGATACCTCCGTGGACAGCACTCAGAGTGCCGGTGTAAAAATCTTCTTTATCTATATGTCCAGGGTCTCGAAAATGTACGTGCATGTCCGTCCCCGCAGGGAGTATCACACCGTCCCATTCAAAAACATCCTCATTGGTCTTTATAGCTCGTTTAACGAATGATATTTTCCCCTCTTCTATGCCTATGTACCTTTTTACAATTTCACCGTTTATGTAGGTGGAACCCTTTATTATCATATCAGCATAGCTCCTTTTTTACGATTTCACCTTCAGGTTCTTTTTCCATGAAGATTTGACCTTGGAACTTCTTGATCGTACAATCTTCTTCTTTCCATGTTCCCGGTGGTAAACCTGCCTTTAAACAAGTATGGTCCAGGAACTCAAGAACGTCCCATCCATGTTCAACAGGGACTTGAGGTAGCAGTAAACCCGAACGGTTTTTGTAGGAAACAATAAGACCATCTTTTCCACATTCTATGTTTTGGGGAATCTCTTTGGTTTTACAACGCACCGACTTAGGAGGAGTAAGCAGCGTCACTTCGATTACAATATTATCAAGTTCGTTTTTACTCAAAGGTGCAAATCTCGGGTCTCTCGTAGCACTAACTACAGACCGGACCAACGCATCCTTTAAAGGCATAACCGGTTCTGGAAAACCTATACATCCTCGTAGATCCCCGGAGGGATATCGGTTGATCGTAACGAATACTCCCATCTTTTTGTTGAATTTGTCGGGTAAATCGCCGACCTCGACCTTTTTACCTCTAGTGTGGGAGTGCACCACTTTTCTTGCAGCCCTTACCGCACATTCTCCCTCTTTCTGTGAAAACATAGTTTGACTATGATGGTTGATTCATATTTATCTTTCGGATAGAGTTGTTATCGATAAGGAACGAGTTCGACCCAGAATTTACTTCCTTCCCCCGATTTCGATTCAACACCAACTTTCCCCTCCATCTTCTCAACCGCTTTATTAACTATGGATAAACCTATGCCCGTCCCGGGATAAATTTCTCGGCCATGGAGTCTTTCGAAAAGATGGAATATTTCATCGTGACGTTCTTCAGGAATACCTATGCCCTTGTCTTGCACCCATATACGTACGACGTCTTCACTACTTTCGGCATAAATCTTAATCTCCGGGGACTGGCCATCCTCGACGAATTTAAGGGCATTGGATAGCAGGTTTGAGAATATCTGGACCATGGTCGAGTACCTTCCCATAACCACAGGCATTTTCCCCTCTATGGAAACTATGGCATTTTTCTCTTCTATAACTTCTTCAAAATCTTGGATGGTTTCTTTTAATACTTCGTTCAGCGATACCTGGGTAAGCGCCCTCTTCTCCTTGGATACCTCACTATACCGTAGCAGATCCTCGATTAGGGTATTCATCCTTACGGAGGCCTTATGTATCCGTTTGAGACACTCTACACCGTCTTGGTCCAACCCCTCCTTTTGTTCTTTCATTAATTCTCTAGTGAATCCTTGTATAGCCCTCAGAGGTGCTTTTAGATCATGGGACATAGAATGAGTAAATGCCTTCAACTCGATATTGGCATCCCTTAGCGCCGCGGTTCTCTCTTCCACCATCTCTTCCAATTGATCTTTGTATTCCCGCAGTTCTTTTTCGGCTTGTTTTTGCTCGGAGATATCACGAACTATAGCCATGATGTACAGTTCATCGTTTATTTTGTACCGATTCAGGTTAACTTCCGCATAAAATCGTTCACCCGCCATTGTTGTGTGTACCCACTCAAATAACTGAGGTTTGCCGGAAAGGGCGGCGTTTATCTTTTCCAAGGCCTTTTCTTTGGAATCTCTACCATCGGGTTGTTTTGGCGGGGAAAATTTATATGGTGGTTCGTCCACAATATCATCACGAGAACATTGAAATATGTCCAACGTTTTTACGTTACAGTCGATGAATATATCATCTTTCATTACGAATATTGCATCATCTGCGCATTCAAAGATAGTTCGGTACTTTTCTTCTCTCTCCTTCAATAATGCCTCCGATATCTTTTGCTCTGTGATATCTGTTATTATCCCTTCTAGTATCTCCGGCCCATCTTTGGGAAATTCAACCGCTCTTCCCTGCTCCCATATCCATCTTTCTTCATTGTCATCTGTGATTATTCTATACTCTATTTCGAAAGATTCTCTTTTTTCTACAGCCTCTTGGATTGACCTCCATACATACTCTCTATCCTCAGGATGTATGATATCTTTAAAGGCCAGTTTCTTGTCGTTCACAAAATCATCAGGCTGGTATCCTGTCAGTTTTGTACAGGCTTCGCTTAAAAATTCCATGGTATAGTTTTTAACGTTTTTGCACCTATAAGCGATACCGGGAAGGTTCTCGATCAATGTGATGTGTTTACGATTAGTTTCCTTCAAAGCTTCCTCGGTTTCCTTCCTCTCGGTTATATCGATTGCGGTGCCGAGTCCCGCACTTTCGCCTTCAAAGTTAATCTTACTCCCTGTGAAATATATCCATCGGGGGGTTCCGTCTTTTTTTACTATCTTGAACTCATAACGTGGGGCGACATCTTCGCCTCTTAGCCGAGCAAAGCCTCTTTCTTTTACCATCTCTCGATGATCTGGGTGTACCACCTCCCAGAAGTGTCTGTTGAGCATTTCCATTTTTGAATATCCTGTCAACTCCTCACTGGCATCGTTGACGTAGAGGAATTTTTCCCGATAAACAAATATTGCGAAGGGGCTGTTCTCGGACAAAGCTTTAAATTTTTCTTCACTCTCTTTCACTTTTCTAAAATTACGAAGTCTTATGAGAGTTTGGGTGACGTGGGCCATGAGTAGTTCGGTAATATCCAAATCCTCTTGAGAGAAGTCGTTTTTTCTCTTTGAAAGGGCCTGAAACACACCGAAGTCACCTATCGGCACGCTTATAGCGGAAAGATAATTTTTCCGTTTGGGTTTTGCCATCCTCGAACCCTGGACATCATCTATGATATACGACCTATTCATTTTTAGGGTTTCACCAGCGACACCTTCTACAGGATATCTATCTCCCTTCTTATTTACCCCTCCCATGGTGGCTTTTACCTCAAATTCTCCGTCCTCCAGGAGATCGAGGCTGCAGACATAGAAATCGAGGATTTCCCGGACAGAATCGATTATCATCGGGTATAATTCTTCCTCTGAACGTATACTTTTCATTTTGATTGCGATGTCGTGGATTTTTTTAATACGTTCCTTTTCTTGGAACAGTTTTTTACGAGATTTTTTTAGATCTTTTATATGCCTGGCCTTTATTAAAGCTATCTCTACCTGCCTTGCAAAAAGATTCAGTTTGCTCATGTCATAATCGTCAAAGGTATCCTCTAGTTTTCCTACAGACATCGCCCCTAACAGCTTGTCGTAGTCCCAAAGAGGTACCACCATTATGGATTCCAGTTCCTCCTCCTCCAAATCGGTATCGGGAACGTGAATCGAGACGTGATCTGGGTCGTCATAATTTAAGTATCTGCCAACACCGTCTTCAGCAACCATACCAGTAAGACCTTCGCCCAGGGGTATAGGATGTTTCATTATTTCTTCAGAATATTTTGGGTGGTTTGAATAGATCGGACGTAACAGCTCTTCATCCTCGTCGTAAAAATGTATATTACAATCGGTGGCGCCCAGTAAGGATTTGACTTCATAAGCTATCGTCGCCAGCAGGTAATCTAGATCGTCGTGTTTGGATAGCACTAGCATGGAGTCATACATACCTTTATAGAGGCGTTCCGATTCCTTTAGTTCCCTCTGAACCTGCTTCAACTCAAGCTCATTCTCGATAGCTCTAAAGAGGGTGATCATCTGTATTTCTTTTGAACCTGTACCGAAAATGTTCCTTTCCGCACCAAGTTCCAAAGCTTTTACTGCAATCTTCTCTTCTTTCTCCCTTGAAATCATTATGATTGATATATCATCGTTAATTCTCTTTAGTTTCACTAAGAAATCTAAGCAGTCCATTTCTTTATCGGTGAAGTATGTTGAAACCACGATATCGTACTTTCCTCGTGATATTTTCTTTAACGCTTTTTCAGGAGAACCAGAGGTATCTACATTTAAGTCCTCCGTCTTCTTTTCAAGGAAGTCCTTTGCACTTTTTAGGAACTCGATATCCCCGCTCACAAGAAAAACTTTCATGCTGTTTCCATCCATATTAACAATGTGTATAACAGGATATAATCTTTTTGGAACTAAAAGTATAAATACTATAATCACCTTATAGTGTTTATAACCTAGGGAAAACTAATAATCCACATGAACTATCAGATAAGGGGTAATCAAATGGAAGAAAAAAAGACGATTAAGATAAACGTAACAGGGGAAACATGCCCTGTACCTTTGGTAGAAACAAGGAAGGCTATCCGAAAAGCTGAAGCGGGAGATATTATCGAGATCGTTGGAAATCATCCTCCTTCAAAGGATGAGATACCCATGGCCGTAGAATCACTAGGATTGGAGCTTATTAGTGTTGAACAAAAGGACGATAAATGGAAGATAACTATAAAGATACCTGGTGATGCGGATGGCTGATAAAGCGACGATAATTATGCAGAGCGGTTATTACGATAGACTATACAGTGCGCTTGTGGTAGGTACAGGCGCTCTATCTATGGGTATGGACGTATCGATATACTTTACATTCTGGGGGCTAGATAGGTTGAAAAAAGGTCGCTTAGAAAAAGGACCGCTATCTCGTATGAATATGCTTGGACTGGGAAAGTGGATGGTTAAGAGAAAGATGAAGAAGGCGAATGTTCGTTCGTTGAAAGACCTCATGGATGATTATATCGAACTAGGCGGTAAAGTCCTGGCATGCGATATGACCATGGATATAATGGGTGTGAAAAGAGAGGATTTGGACCGTGATCTGATAGGTGACTACTGCGCCGTCGGAACATATATAAAGGAGGCCAGGGAGTCCGATATTACACTATTCCTATAAAGGTGATAAAAGTGTCAAGAAAGAAAGTATATATGGATAACGCTTCAAGTACGTGCCTCGACGAAAGAGTGATGGAGGCTATGGAACCGTATTTTTTCGATAAGTACGCAGTAGCTACGTCCGAATTCGGACATTCCATGGGTGTCGAGTCAAAGGAAGGTTTGGATGGTGCTAGAAAGTCGATCGCGGAAAATATCGGGGCTAGCCCACAGGAGATAGTGTTCACATCCGGGTCGGCGGAGTCGAGTAACCTTGCTTTGAAAGGTGTTTTGTCCGCTAATGATGGACATCTGATAATATCCGATATTGAAGATTTTTCCGTACTTCACAGCGCTAGAACACTTGAAAAAGCAGGATATGATGTTTCATACCTAACTGTAGACGATGAAGGATTTATCGATCCTGATGATTTAAAAGAAGAAATAAGGGATGACACAGTGCTGGTATCCATACAGCACGCCAACCAGGAGATCGGTACCCTTCAGGATATAAAAAAGCTCGCAGAGATATGTAAAGATGCAGGAGTGTTCTTTCACACCGATGCAACTCACACGTTCACACGTATTCCCTTGGATGTGAACGAGATCCCCGCCGATTTGATCACTTTATCTGCTCATACCATCCATGGACCCAAGGGAATAGGCGCCCTTTACTTGCGCGATGGAATCAACATAAAAAAGCAGATGGATGGAGGTTTTCAGGAGTTCGACAAACGAGGTGGACTGGAGAATATACCCGGTGCTGTCGGTTTTGCCAAAGCTGTTGAGCTTGTGACCAAGGAAGAGAACGACAGGATAAAGGAATTGAGAGATCGGATCATCGACAGGGTGTTAAAAGAGATACCTGATACCACCTTGAACGGAGCTAGAGAAGAGCGTATACCTCAGAACGCCAATATCACCTTCCATTATGTGGAGGGTGAATCCATCACACTTCATATGGATATGAGGGGAGTTGCCGTGAGCACCGGATCCGCGTGTTTCAGCCGCTCGCTAGAGGCAAGTCACGTGATAATGGGTATCGGTGGAGACCACGAAAGGGCCCACGGTTCTGTTAGATTCTCCTTGGGTAGATACAGTACTCAGGATGATGTTGATTATGTTGTAGATAACATTAAAGAGGTAGTAGAAAGATTGAGGGAGATAAGCCCTCTAGGAAAGGAGTGATAGATATGGGTTTACCGTACAGCGAGAAAGTAATCGAATACTTCAAAAATCCAAAAAACGTAGGAAAGATAGACGATCCTGATGGAAAGGCACAGGAAGGCAGTCCGGCCTGTGGGGACATGGTCAAGGTTTACATAAAGGTGGATCAGGAGACACAGACCATAACCGATGTTAAGTTTGAATCCTACGGATGCGCTTCCAACATAGCTACCGGTTCAATAATAACCGAGATGGCCAAGGGGAAGACCGTAGAAGAGGCGAAGAAGATAACTTGGGAAGACGCCGCCGATGAATTGGGTGGTTTACCACCTATAAAGGCACACTGCTCGGTTTTAGCTATCGACGGATTAAGAAGTGCTATCAGGGATTACGAAGAAAGACACGGTTTGGTGAAGGAAAAAGAGCCTACTACACCGGAGGTAGTTGAGAAAAGATTGAAGCGTGTTATGAATCCTATGACCGGTTTGGACGTGATCCGAACAGACCTAATTCACGATATATCGGTTGAAGAAGGTGTTGTGGATATCCATGTAGATTTAACAGAAGACCATCAATTCGCCAACGCTATCAAAGAGGATATCAAAGAGAAGATAGAGCCTATGTGGGACGTTGAAAAAGTGGTGGTACACTTTGTGGAGTAATCTATGGAAGTAGACGATGTGATAGACGTGTTGAAAGGATATCACTTCAACGTGATTACCAAGGAGGACGCTCTAGAGGCGCTGGAGGGAGTACCGACCATAAATCTCTACCTGGCTGAGATAGAGTTGATGGCCGACGGTTTGAAGGAAGCGGATATAAAAGAGATCGGCAAACTTTACGTGGAGTTACTTCAAGGTGAGTCGAAGAAGCTCCAGGAGCAGTTAGAGGAAGGACACCCGGTTCTTCCGTTTATAAAAGAGCATGAAAAGATTGGAGAATTTTTATCTTCACTCGACAAAATATCCTCCTCACTACGTAGTAAGGCGTATTTCATGGAAGACAAGGTGATATGCACGGTTATAGACAACCTATACCAGATCACTTTGCATATTAACAGGGAAGAGCAAACTCTTTTTGTCGAGTTAAGAAGAGTTTTAGGAAATGAGATGGAAGGACGTTTGAATATGCTGGCTAAAGAGCACAATGATTTTGTTGAAAGACGGGATAGGCTCGAAGAACTGTTTGATAATGGCACTGAAAACAGATACCAACTTATTAGAGAGTTAAATGCTCTTATCTATTCACTTCATCACCATAAATTCATAGAGGATCACCTATTTTATCCGGTGGCCGCACATTACATAAAGTATTGGGACGATTTAAAGAAAAAGGCGGATGATATAGGCTACTGTGAGTTCATACCCATACCTTCTTGAGCAGTGGTGAAGAGTATATGGCTGAGGTTCACGTAAGAAGATGCGGTGATTATCAAAATGTGCAGGGCAGCGTTAAAAGCATATTCTTACCATTTAAGAAATTAACTTTTTCTGGTGGTACCGCACTGGTAAAGCCGAATCTACTGAAGGGTGCTCCCCCTGAGAAAGCGGTTACCACTCATCCCGAATTTATTATAGCAGTTATACGGGAGTTAGAGGATGCAGGTATGAAAGTGATCGTAGGTGATAGCCCAGGTGGACCGAGTTCGAAAAAATTCTTGAAAAGATGTTATGAGAAATCGATTTGGACTAGGATACCAGAAGAAACCGATGCGGTTTTGAACTACGACTTGTCATATTCTCACGTACCTTTACCTGAAGGGCGGGTACTCAAATCAGTTCCGGTGATGAATGTATGCAATGATGCGGATTTGGTGGTCAACCTACCGAAACTCAAAACCCATTCACTAACGGTATTTACAGGTGCGGTAAAGAACACCTACGGAATGGTTCCCGGACTCATGAAGTCCGCATTTCACGGACAGTACAAAGGGATGAAAACGTTTAACAGGATGCTTTTGGACGTACACGATGCAGTTTCACCAGACATATCCATAATGGACGGGATCGTAGGTATGGAAGGAAAGGGGCCTGCTGGAGGAGATCCTGTTAAATTATCAATTATCCTTGCATCTACCGACGCTCCGGCCCTGGATTATATGGCGTGTAAAGCAGTGGGTATCGATACATCAAAAGTGCCTTTGTTCAGGGAGGTAAAACTTTCGGATATCGATGTTGTAGGAGAACTACCGAGTGAGGTAAATGTAAATTACCCCGAAGGTGGGTCTACACCCTGGTGGTTGCCTGAAACCTTTGGTGGTGTGATGGCGAACCTGTACATGAAAAGGCCGAATTTATATGCTGATAAGTGCATCTCCTGCGGAGAGTGTATGAGGATATGTCCCGAGGATGCCATCAAGATGAATCAGTATCCCAAGATAAGTTGGTGGAAGTGCATCAGATGCTACTGCTGCGCCGAGATATGCCCTGAAGACGCTCTTGAGCCTAGATGATGCTCATAGGCTGCTTTCTAGGTCTCGAATGACCCCTTCGACGTCATCTGATTTTACCAAACCTGATGCTAATAGAACACCCTCCGTACCGAGCTCCAGCGCCTTTTTTACATCCTTTCCGTTCTTTACTCCGGCACCGCAAAGCACTTTGACGTCGGGATCGACCGCTTTTACACGTTCGACGGCCTCCCTCACTACTTCAGGTTTTGCAGTGGATACTGATATATCTCCGCCTATGAGCTCCGGAGGTTCGTAGGCCACGAAATCCGGTTTTAGTGCCGCCGCAGCCGCAGAGGTCGCCGGATTGTTAGCACATATCACCGTAGTCAGCCCTTTTTCCTTACACATGGTCACTATCTCGTCGATCTCCGATAACTTCAACCTGTTCTCGGAGTGGTTGATCAGGGTTCCTTCAACCCCTGCATCCACCATGGCGTCTATCAACAGATGACCGGTGTTGCTTCCCGGTTTAACGGCGTCGATATGTTGTGAAAAAACAGGTATATTCGTCTTCTCTTTGATAGTACGGATATCCACCGGTTGGGGGCATACCAGCCAGGACGCCTCGGCGGCATTTTCGATCTTCTTCGTCAGTTCCAATCCACTCTCACCGATGGACTGGCTGTACGTCTTATAGTTCACCATTATCACAGGAGTTTCTATCATTGATATCGATGGTTTATCATCTCAACAGATAAAAATTTAACCGTGTTTTTTTTATCAGATGTTGATAGAGAACCAAAATACTGCCTTTATGATAGGTTATCAGACACAGAGAGTTAACAACCACAGAGGTACCACTTTTACCGTTCTACCATCTATAGTCCAGTCGTCGTATCTTTCTTTGGTGATCAGGAATAACTGATACTCCTCGGGCAACTTTAACAGATTCTTTGCATCCTTCTTATCTACCTTAAAGTTCTACTTGAATTACCACATTTACATTCCTTGTTTTACTGTAGTTACAACCGTTATTTTTTTCTTATAGTTGTTGTTAATACAATATTTCACCAATTTAGACTGTAGTTACTACAATTCATGTATCACTTCACCTACCGATCCTAGACATCCAATATTCGAAAGACTTTAAATAATCATCCATAATTCGATTGAATATGAAAGACTACGACCCTGTAGATATCGAAGAAAAGTGGCAGCGTAGGTGGGAGCAGGGGGAGGTTGATAGAGCGGAAGTGGACGATTCCAAAGAACCCTTTTACCTCATTTTTGCATATCCGGGAATATCCGGGTTTCTTCACCTCGGCCATATGAGATGTTACAGCTACACGGATATGATCGCACGATACAAGCGCATGGAGGGATACAACGTACTATTCCCCACCGGCACACATCCAACCGGTAATCAGGCTTACAGTCTATCGAAACATATAGAAGAGGGGGTTCAGAAGAAGATAGATTACATGAAGAGGAACGGTGCCACAGAGGAGGATATAGAGAGGGTGAAGGATCCAAAAGAACTAGTTTCCTACTTCAATGAAGTTTACATAGAAAAATACTGGAAAAAGTTCGGGATCAGCATAGATTTCGACTATTTCACCTATTCCATACGTGAGGATTACAGACAGTTCATAAAATGGCAATTCAAGAAGTTGAAAGAGAAAGGCCTGCTAACCCAGAAGGACTATTTCGGTACGGTGTGCATCGAGTGCGGACCGGTAGCGGTGGACCCTTCCGAAACCGACCTTTCCAAAGGAGGAACGGCGGAGAAGCAGGAGTACACACTTCTAAAGTTCAAATTCGATGGGGTGTACATAACCGCCGCCACTTTACGGCCGGAAACCGTATTCGGACAGACCAATCTATGGGTGGAACCGGAAGAGGAATACGTTGTAGCAGAGGTCGAAGGCGAAAAGTGGATCCTCAGTGATAAAGCCGTGGAGAAGTTGAAGTATCAAAAAGACGACATCACTATCGTTGATACAATAAAAGGCGAAGAGATGGTAGGTAAATACGCCACAGCTCCCGCCATCCACAGAGATATAATCATACTACCGGCGTCCTTTACCGACCCGGATGTGGGAACAGGTATCGTTACAAGCGTACCCAGTGACGCACCCTATGATTGGATAGCACTTAGAGATTTGAAAGAGAATGAAAAACTGCTTAAAAAGTACGGCTTAAAAGACAAGATAAAAAACGTAGAACCCATCGAAATCATAGACTCCAAGGACTGGGGTATTAACCCGGCGGAAAAGATAATCCACGAGATGGGTATCAAGAGCCAAAAGGATGAAGAGAAGTTAGAAACTGCGACCCAGAAGATATACAAATCCGGATTCCACACGGGTACCATGCAGGATATCTGTGGTGATTACTCAGGCATGAGTGTTCAGGAAGCAAAAGAACTGGTAAAAGAGGATATGATCGCTTCAGGTGAAGCGGATATAATGTACGATCTTTCGGAGGAGGTAGTCTGCAGGTGTGGTGCGAAGGTGGTAGTCGGTAAGATTCCCGACCAATGGTTCATCCGCTACTCAGACCTAGAGCTTACAGAGAGGAGCAAGAGTCACGCCAAGGGCATGGGCGTCAAACCGCAGAGTTACGCCGATAACCTATCGGATACTATCGAGTGGTTCCAGGACCGTTCCTGCGCCAGAAAGGGTAATTGGATGGGCACTGAATTCCCCTTCGATGAGGAGTGGGTTATCGAGGCTATAGCGGATTCTACACTTTATCCTGCCTATTACATAGTAGCTAAGCACTACAATCAGGGCAGCATAAAAGCGGGGAACATGAACGAAGATTTCTTCGATTACGTTTGCCTCGATAAAGGAGACCTTGGTGAAGTTGCGGGAAAAACGGCGCTGAGTGAAGAGATCCTAGAACAAGTACGCTCGGATTTCAATTACTGGTATCCTTTGGACCTCAATCTAGGAGGTAAGGAGCACATGACAGTCCATTTCCCCCCTTTTCTCATGAACCATGTAGCCATCCTTGACGAAAAAGATTGGCCACGGGGTATATTCGTGAACTGGTGGTTGGTTGGAAAGAACGGAAAGATATCCAAATCTAAAGGGGGTGCCGAACCCATACCGAATGCGGCCGAAAAATACGGTGTTGATACTTTGAGGCTATTCTATTCCCACTCTGCCAGTCCTTTCGTTGATAAGGAGTGGAGCGAAGACGAAGTTTTCAATTACAGGAAGAAGCTGAACTCGATCTGGAATAAAGTTCATAGGATGAAAGAAATAGATGGTGAAGAAACACCCGTAGATGATTACTTACGTTCCAGATTCTACTCGCTTGTTAAACGAGTAAAAGAGCACATGGATGATTACGAACTAAGAAAGGCGGCTAGCGTTGTTTACTACCATATACCTTCAGAAATCGACTGGTACTTCAAGAGAGGGGGCACTAACGGTGAACTTTTAGATGAAGTCGCCGTCGGCTTGCTTAAACTGATGGTACCTTTCACACCCCACATTGCCGAGGAACTCTCCGAGCAGTGGAACTTAGAATACATCGTTAATACTCGATTGGATGAAATTCCGGAAGACGCCATCTCCATAAAAGCGGAGTTAGAAGAAGAGTATATTAAGGAAGTACAGTCAGATATCAAACAGATACTGGATATCGCCGATGTTGATGGCGAACAAATACACCTTTACGTGGCACCTGATTGGAAAGAAAAGGCAATGATGAAGATACTGGATAATCCCGATAAGGGAATGGGCATCATGGGTGAACTAACCCATGAGCTTGATGCATCTCCGAAGGAGATCTCCGGGTACGTTCAGCAGGTACTAAAAATTCTCAGAGAGAAAGGAGCTAAGGGATCATGGTCTATCAAAATAAACGAATACGAGACACTGGAAGCTTCTCAAAAGTTCTTCGAAGATGAATTCAAGGCTGAGATCAACGTATATCCCTCGGACGATATTTCATACGATCCAGCAGGTAAAGCATCACAAGCGATACCTAGAAAACCAGCTATATACGTTGAGTGAACAAAATCCTTATATCCTGTGCATTTAATTGAAGTTGTATGAAAGCAGTTATCCTGGCTGCAGGAGAGGGCACGAGACTGAGACCCTTTACATCCTCCGAGCCAAAGGTGATGATCCCTGTAGCCAACAAACCGATACTACGACATGTTGTAGAAGCTCTAGTTGAATGTAATGTCACCGATATCATTATCGTGGTCGGTTATCACAGGCAGCGAATAATGTCTTATTTCGGTAATGGGGAGGAATTCGGTGCTAAGATACAGTATATCACACAGCCAAAACAACTCGGTACCGCCCATGCGCTTTATCAGGCACGACACGTGGTCGATGATAATTTTATCGTACTCCCCGGTGACAACCTGGTCAGTCAAGAAACTATACAGGATTTTCTTTCAGAATTAAAGGGCACTTCGATGCTGATTACCAAAAACGAACATCCTTCTAAGTACGGCGTAGTCTCAATGCACAATGGAGTTGTGAATAGGATAGTAGAGAAACCTGAAAAGAGTACAAGCCACCTTATATCTACGGGTATTTACTACCTATCGACTGATGTTTTTACAAGGATCCACGAGATGATGCTCGATAACACCTACGACCTAACCTCGGTCATGAATTCTTTGAAGGCCGAGGAACCGATCTACGGAATACGCACAGATTCCAGATGGATGGACGCCGTGTACCCTTGGGATCTTCTAAAGCTAAATTCCGCCGCGGTCACCGATACCGCTCCTTCGGTGAAGGGAGTGATAGAAGACGGCGTTACTATCAAAGGTGATGTCAGCATAGGCGAGGGTTCCGTTATCAAAGGAGGAACGTACATAGAAGGGCCGGCAATTATAGGGGAAGGATGCGAAATCGGTCCTCTGGCGTGCATATCACCATCATCTAGTATAGGAAACGACTGTAGGATCGGGCCTTTCGCAATGGTGCATAACTCCATAGTCATGGATGGTGTAAATCTCGGGCCAAAATCACTTTTGGACTCTTCTGTGATAGGAGAGGGTGTTAAAATCGGCGCCGGATTCTCTTCACACGTAGATACGGTCGATATGACAGTCGATGGTCGGTTGGAAAGGGTTGAGAACATAGGCTGTATGATCGGGGAAGACACCGTTATTGCCGGAGGTGTTACTTCCCATCCCGGTATATTGATTGGTGAAGTGTGTAATATTCGAACGGGTGTGGTGTTGAGAGAGGATATATCCTCTAGGAGTACGGTCTTCTGAGGTGAACTTAATTGTGTGGAATTGTTGGGTATACTGGAATTAACAACGTCGGCGGCATACTGCTGAAGGGTTTGAAGAGATTAGAATACAGAGGTTACGATTCAGCAGGAGTCGCCATAGTGGAGAATAATGGAATATACGTGCAGAAGACCAAAGGAAGGATCAGAGAGCTAGATGAGGATGACTTTCCGAATGGTAACGTAGGAATAGGTCATACACGCTGGGCCACACATGGTAAACCTTCCGACGAAAACGCCCATCCTTTTTCCGACTGTACCGGTGAATTTGCAGTGGTGCACAACGGTATCATAGATAACTTCGTAACGCTCAAAGAAGAATTGATAAAAAAAGGTCATGAATTTACATCTGAAACCGACAGTGAAGTTATCGCCCATTTGATAGAAGAAAACTACCAGGGTGATCTTGTAGAAACCCTTAAAAATATAGTTGGTATGCTCAGAGGTTCGTATGCAATATGTGCTGTACAGAAAGATTCCAACAGGATCGTAATAGCTAGGGATCAAAGTCCTTTGGTCATAGGTGTAGGGGTGGATGAGAATCTAATAGCTTCCGATGTTCCCGCAGTTTTAGATTACACTAATGAAGTCAAGTATCTAGAGGATGGAGATGTGGCAGAGATAAGCTCTAACGGAGTGCATATCTGGGATTCTCTCGGTAATGCCGTAGAGAGAGAAACGGTTGAAATAGACTGGAATCTAGAGGATGCGGAGAAGGGGGGATACGAACACTACATGCTTAAAGAGATTTACGAGCAGCCGAAGGCGATACACGATTCTCTTCTCGGTAGGCTGGTTGAATTCAACGATGTCGACTTTAAACAATACGATACGAGATTCATAAGGATCATATCGTGCGGAACTTCTTACCATGCAGCCCTAGTGGGTAAGTACATCATAGAAGAAATCGCGAAGATACCATGTACCGCCGAACTCGCTTCCGAGTATAGGTACTCGTCTCCATCCGAGTATTTACCATTCACCATACTGATAAGCCAAAGTGGTGAAACCGCAGATACCATCGCCGCCGCTAAGGAGGCAAAACAGCGTGGCTGTAAGACGATGGCTATCACCAACGTGATGAACAGCAGTATAACTCGCGAGGTGGATGAAGTTATCTACACCCAAGCAGGTCCGGAGATAGGTGTCGCCGCCACCAAAACGTTCACCACCCAGCTTATAGTGCTTTATCTCATAGCCATGGAGCTGGGGCTGAACAACAATAAGTTGTTGAGGGAAAATGCTCAAGATTACAGGGATGAGTTAAGAAGACTTCCTAGGCACGTAAAAGTTCTTCTGGACCAATCGGAAGATATAAGGAAGGTTTGCGAAAAATTGGTGGATGCCGACGACATCTTCTTTGTCGGTCGTAATATAAACTACCCTGTCGCCCTGGAGGGGGCTTTAAAACTTAAGGAGATCGCCTATATACATTCCGCCGGCTATCCTGCGGGTGAGCTCAAACACGGCCCCTTCGCTCTACTCACCGAAAACACTCCCGTGGTAGCTATATTGGTGAAAGACCACACCTTCGAGAAGATGCTGGGAAATATTGGGGAGATCGCAGCCCGTAGTAGTCCTATCATCGCGGTTGGTGACCATGACAAAGAACTGAAAAAGTTATCCGACAAGCTGATAACTATACCCTCCGTACCACCGATGTTCTCACCGATACTGGTCAACGTGGTTCTACAGCTCTTGGCGTATTATACAGCATACGAACTTGATTGTGCTATCGATAAACCTAGGAACCTTGCAAAGAGCGTGACGGTTGAATGATGGATCCGGCGGAGGCTTATAAAGAACACAAAATACTGTTCTGGTCTATTGTACTAATAGGTATACCTCTTGTACTTTTAATCGGTAGTATATTACTCAAAGAACTATTCTGGGATGCCTTTCTCTGGAGGTATATATGGGGTCCGGTGGTTGCAGATGCACGGGGGGAGCAGGTAAATGGAATATCTGCCGGATACAACATCGTCAACACACTGGTTTATGCGGTATCCATGGTTGTGGCTTTACTTGGTATCTTAGAGATATTTCAAAGATATGATATTGAGATGGATCGAAGTTTGATGCTTTCACTCATGCCGTGGGTAATATTGGGAGGTACCTTCAGAAGCCTCGAAGATGCAGGGTTTTTCTCTTCCTCTATTAGTCCGTTTTTCATATCTCCGGTAATCTATTTTGTGCTGGGTATAGGCGCCATACTTACACTTGTACTAGGTTCAAAATTATCGAGTATGGAACCAAATTTATCCACTCACATGGTGAGAGCTCTATCACTTTTACCTCCGCTTATATTCGCACTAATGTTGAATCCCCCTTATGTCAACTATGTTTTATTGTTATTAGCTGGGGTAACCGTCATATCTTATTTAATTGGCTACCACCTAGACACGATCGGACCGAGATACCTATT
The DNA here is from genome assembly GCA_019594025.1 of Thermoplasmata archaeon. Classification (GTDB taxonomy): domain Archaea; phylum Thermoplasmatota; class Thermoplasmata; order Halarchaeoplasmatales; family Halarchaeoplasmataceae; genus Halarchaeoplasma. The sequence goes on along the minus strand of JAFDUB010000003.1, from coordinate 5,525 downwards.
GAGTTCCTACGGTACGTCTCTGCTGGCATTCACCTTATTTTACATATCTTACTACCTTTTAACCCTAGATGGAACAAGACCGTTTGAGATCGGAATAATCCTCCTATTAACCATAGTAAGCTCTTCCATTCTGTTTGGTATCGTATGGTTGCTGTCTTTTAAATTTTCCAACTTCAAAACATTTCTAACAGCGGTAAACCCACTCATAGTATTCGCCCACATGCTCGACGCCTCGGCCACTTACCGAGGTATAAGTGCCTACGGGTACGTTGAGAAGCACGTCCTACCGGCTCTTGCAATAGACCTTATCGGCACTTCTTTGGTCATGTATCCGTTGAAGATTGTCCTCATATTTTTAGTAATATATTCTCTAGACGTTTGGTATTATGAGGAGTTAAAAGAGATCCCAAATGTAAAAAGACTTCTTCAATTTGCCGTTATAGTTCTTGGTCTTGCACCAGGGGTACGCAACATGCTTCGTCTAGCAATGGGTGTATAAATAAAAAAGGAAAGGGGGGAGATATTTTATCGTGAAAGGCCCGAGGGGGACCCGGGCCGGTTAGAGAGCATCCCAATTCACCTCTTCAAATATTCTTCTTTTATTGCTTTTGCCTGGGCCATCTTCCGCTCCTGCTCCACCATTTTCTCCACCTTATCCGCTACCAGTTCGATCCGGTAATACAGCATATCTCTAACGGCGGTTCTTACGGCTTCAGAGCGGCTGGGGAAGTCGTCCATCTCTACGAGAAAATCCACACGCTCAAGATAACTCTTGGGCAGCCTTATCGTGATTTTCTCGGTTTCTGACATCTTAATTCTCCATGTTGTACCCTTATCCGACATCTTTTGTATGCCGTACGTCCTACAATAGGATAACGGTATTTAAAAATTTCTATGCTTTTGCATCCTTATCTACATCTTACAATGAAAATACTTTTATCCTAATTGTACTATACACGGATTGTGAGAAGGATCTACACTATCGGGTACGAAGATAAAACCCTGGACGGATTCATAAAACTAATCTCAGAAAAGGGAATAAGGCATTTAGCCGATGTTAGAACCTCACCCCATTCTCAAAGAAGTGAATTCAGTAGAGATGAACTAAAAAAAATCCTGTTCAAAAAAGGAATACTGTACAAACATATGAAGGCCCTCGGAGGCCTTGAGATAGAGAACTACCGAGAACGGATGGAGACCGACGTGTGGAAAAAAGCTTTTTTTGAGTTGATCGAGTTCGCTTCGGAGGCTACTACTGTGATAATGTGTCTCGAGAAGGAACCTTCGAGATGCCATAGAAGATTCATTTCCGAAAAGTTGGAGGAACATGGTTGGGAGGTTATCCATCTTGGCCGTGGTGGCAGTTGGAAGGGTAGAACACTAGATGACTTCACGTCGGATCAAGAGAAGGAATCTGGGTCCACGTGATGTACCGCTCCTGACAGTACAACCACGGTTTCGTTGGATACCGTGAGCCGGGTAAGAGCCAGTTCGTGATTCCCCCCTCTAAGATAAAAACTACTGTTTTTTGGAGAGGTTAGACACAATCCCTCGGTAGATATGTACATGGGTTGATTCCACCATCCCATCCGGTACTCTATAAAGTTGTCATCTTCACCTAACGTTCCACCGAATTTAACGTAATCTAAACTTGCCATCGGCCCACCTTCCGCATCGAATTCAATCAGCACTCTAGACAGGTCGCCCTGTTGTGATATCCTCTTAGCTTTGAACAACAAATCATCGATATTTTCTTCTACGGTCCTAGTTAGTCTTATCCTGGAAACCTGTCGATACCCATACGCTGTTGTGGGAATGAGTAATCCCAGCAGTACACACATCAGTATGAGTTTGAAAGGCATCTCGACCATCCCCCTCTTATCCCTACAGATTCTTCTCAACTAAAATCACCCACTCTAACTTCGACAAGTCCCTCGTAGGCGAGTGTACGTCTAAGTGCAATCACCGTACCGTCCAGAGGAAGCTCGATTTCATTAGCTCCTTCATCCGTAATATTCGTAACCGCTACCCCTAGGTTGAAGGTTTTCTCGCTGCCTCTAGTCAAACGATATCTGATAACCATCGGCATCTCCCCTCCACAGCGTACGTATTCTACTCTAGATAAAGAAGAGAGAGAGAGTTTGACCACCCTTACATTCCCGGCCCCTGTACCTTCTACCTCCTGCGCCGCTCGTTTAAATTTACTCAACTCGTCCTGCAGCATCTGTTCTATCCTTTGGTCTCTATAGTGATTAGAGATGGAATAGACCGAGGGAATAACTACCACCATTACCAACCCTATCACCATGAGTTCCAGAGGTAATCCCGGTATATCTCCCCTCCTGTCGGTTGATAGAGCACTCATGCTAGCCCCCATCTGCTACTTAATCATAAGATTTTCGATTATCATAAACCCACAACACTTATTAGCCCGATGTTGCTAAAGAGTATTAAATGGTAGCTCGACCAGAAGACTACATAAACCAGGTAGAATACTTACAATCGATCGTGGGAAAGTACTTTCCTATCTACAGAACTGAAATAGAGTACGATATAGTTAACCTGTACGTTCGTATATCTCCAGAGCAGGATATTGAAAGACCCTTTAACGATTTAAGAAAAGAGCTAGTACCTCAAAATTACATCCCTCATCTTCGAGAGGCGCGTGGTGAATTCATAGTCAGCGTCAAAGCTCAACCAGAACAGAATTATAGAGGTATCAAAACAAACGTATTGATGCTGTTAATCACCATCTGTACAACCTTGTTCGCCGGTATGTGGTGGTGGGCCTCTTACGATCCGCAGAACGGAGGATTTTTTACTCTTTACAACTTACTCAACGGAGGACTTTACTTTACCTTACCCCTGATGACCATACTCGGTATTCACGAGATGGGACACTATATGCTGGCCAGATATCACGGTATAAAAGCCTCCTTACCGTTCTTCATCCCATTCATTCCTCCTCTCGGTACCATAGGTGCTTTCATCAGTATTCGAGAACCTATACCCGATAAAAAGTCACTGCTTGACCTCGGCGTCGCCGGTCCAATTTGTGGTTTTATAGTCGCCGTTCCAATATCTATTTTAGGTATATATTTAGGAACGACAATGGGACGCCCTGTCCCAGCAGACATAGAAGGCACCTTTATGTCCATCAACTTCCCTATAATAATGCAGGCTATTTCCTACCTGATGCCCTTTCCCAGCGATGCTATGCTCCATCCAACCGCCTTTGCGGGGTGGATCGGATTTCTGGTCACCGGTTTGAACCTATTACCCGCCGGGCAGCTTGACGGAGGACACGTGGCTAGGGCACTTTTTGGTGAACAGGCAAAATACGCAAGTTATGCCGCCGCCGCCTTCTTAGTAATCGTTGGTATATTCTGGTACCCGGGATGGTTGATTTTTGCTCTGTTCATATTCTTTATGGTGGGATTGAAACATCCACCACCGCTTAACGATATGAGTGGGCTCGATATTAAACGTAAAGCGGTTGGCGTCTTCGCAATTTTACTGTTATTAAGCTGCTTTCATCCCATACCAGTAGAGCAAATTACATATTCACACGATTTTTCATTCGAACTTATAGAGGACGAACCCGTAAGGATGCTTTCAGTCAACGAAAGTGCCGAGTACCTGGTCAATCTCACCAATACCGGTGATCCCGCCTCGGATACCTACAACGTTAGCTACACTCTCAGTAATTCTACTGCATGGTCCGTTCAGATGTTCATCCGAAACGAAACAGAATGGTTACCTATTGATTTGAATTACACCTCTGTGGAGTTAGAGCCGGCAGAGACTGCTGAATTCAAGTTAGAGGTTCAAGCCGAAGAGCACGCTTTACCTCGAACAGACATAGAACTCAAAGCGGTGTCTGAAAATACGGAAAGAAAAAGATTTATTGAGCTATCTGTAAGATTGATTTATTCTTTCAATGCTGAAGTACGGGGTGAAAAGGTGGTTCCCATAAGGAACGGTACCGCCACCTTTGAAATAGATATATTCAATCTAGGTCATCAAGACGTGTACAATATCAGCACGGAGGACGTATCTAGAGAAGGATGGAATATAATGTATACTTACGGAGAACAAGAGGGCGAAATCTTACAGATTAACGTCTCTACAGGATCACAGGTAACATTTACGGTAGAAATGAGCTCTCAGGAAGACGATACATCGGAATTCCTAACTGTTTACGCTTATATACATATAGAGTCACAGGGAACGGGTGAGTACGAATCGATTGAGGTTATAGGTGTCCGGACAGTTTAAATTTTTTGAAATACAAGGTAGTGTCTTTCCAGCGATGAATGTACCTTGGTTCTATACCCCTCTACAAATCTAAAACCTTCAGCGGTATCCATGTACTTTTTATCCGGCAGTATCACCGAAAGGTAACCACCTTTTTTCAATCTATCCTTCGCCACTCTAAAGAATCGTTTGTAAAGACTTACTATGTTTTCTCCCGATGTTGACGCCGCCCTACCGTACGGAGGGTCGGTTACTATATTATCTAACTCGTAGGGAATAGTATTACCCATATCTCCCACTTCAAGCGGGCATCCAAATCCAAATTCTTTCAAGTTCATTTTACATCCCTGGACCATGTTTTCATCTATATCTCCGCCTGAAGCTCGAAGCCCAATATCCAGTGCTTCTAAAAGTATTCCCCCGGTCCCACAGAAGGGATCGTGCAGCGTCTCCCCTTCTTTTACCCTTGCCAAGTTCACCGCTGCCCTTGCATACCTGGGTTCAAGGGATATGGGTGAGAAAAAAGGTCTGTTTTTTACTTCTCTCTCTTTATAACCCTCCTTATCCGAAGTAAACAAAAACCTGCCGGCATGGCATTTATCGGTTAGTAGGACCACTATTTGATGGTCCGGGTTTATCAAATCGATTGGATTATCTAAATCATCTCCTAGTACCTCTTTGATATTTTGTGTTTCTCCCTCGGCTCCAGATATACGTCTTGTCTCCACCTTGGCACTACCCTCCGGAAGTTCGACGTTTAGATTCCCTTTAATGATATCCTCCTGCTTTCCGGTATATTCATGAAGAAGAACCCGGTGTGTTAATCCTAACCTAGGAGCTATGTATTCCGCAGGGCAATCGGTTTCAAGAACCAAGACCTCTTTTGCTGATCCTTTTTCCTTCCATCGGCAGCCTTTGCCTTCGATAACAGCCTTTACTTCTGCAGAAGATAATCGATAATAAGGTCCTACTAATTCAAAAACAAGTTCAGCCATTTATCAGTTCTTGGAGTTTGGTTCTCAGTTTAACCTCGGTAAGGCTTTCAACAAAAGCCACTTCCCCGTTTATCACTACAGTTGGAACGTGTGTTATATCGTATTTTTCTATAAGGCCTGGATTATCTCTTGCCTCAAGGTACTTTACTTCTACTTCTTCGAATTCCGGCGCTATCCTTTCTACTAGTTCTTTAGCCGGGGGACAATCGGGACATGTGTCCGAAAATATGAATTCAATAGTAACTTTTCCTTCTTCTGTTTGTTCGCTCATAT
>JAFDUB010000047.1 GCA_019594025.1 Thermoplasmata archaeon | reverse complement strand
ATCCGTATCTTGAATATAAAATGGGTAATCTAGATTTGCAAAAAATATCAAATACACAAGCGACACTGCGAGACTTCACAAGTTAAGTCATCGAGCAACAAATTCGTCCCCACCGAGCGAAGCGAGCATGCCCACGGCCTTGGCCGTGGGTGTGGGGGCGAAATAGACTCCAACGCTCGCCTTTGTCCTCTCAGATTCCATTACATTACCGGCGTTGTCTATTACCTCGATATAGTACTCAAGAGATGAGGAGAAGCCAATATCTTCACCGGGAATAGTGGCCACATACTCTCCTCCTTCCAACCTCATTGGTATCTCCCTCCACCCATTACCGGTGTTGTAGTGAAGGTACACATTACTGATACCGCTGTAATAATCGATTGCATCTGCTTTAACTTCCATGTCCCGATTCCAAATGGTGTTCGAATAGTAGTGTTCTCGAAGGGTGGGAGGCATATCATCTACCGAGAAGGAAACTACTTTTTCAGCTATGTTACCTGCCGTATCGTAGCATCTTACCTCCATCTCTATTCTTCCAACCTCATCACAAACAAACGTACCTTCATAGATTTGCCAATCTGTTTCTGGATCCAACCTATATTCAATGGTATCCACACCTGACAAGTCATCTTCAGCTAAAATGGTGATCTCAGGTGGTTGAGAATACCATTCGCCGAGGATATCGGGTAAACTCACGTTCAACGTCGGAGGAGTTTTATCTATTCTGACTTGCAGAGAATTTACAGCACTACTCCTACCCGCATTATTCTCTGCATAGTATTCGACTATGTGGACTCCCTCGTCCAAAAGGATCCCATTGCCGTAGTTTTCCCATGGTCCAAGGTTTATCCTATAATATATGGAATCTATCCCAGATATGTCCTCTGCTGCGAATAGCTCCATCTCTACATCGCTGGTGTACCATCCTCCGTTACCCAGTGTCCCAGATACACTTTCCCCTATCGAAGGGTCAGTTTTGTCAATCTTGATTTCGATCATATGTACCTCGTCCTCGTTTCCTGCTTGATCGGCAGAATAGAATTCAAGAGTGTGTTCACCACTTTCGCTTACAGTAATGGGTCCGGTATAATCGATCCAGGATTGTTCATTGATTCTGTACCTGATATATTCTACCCCTGATATATCATCGAATGCCTCTAACTCTACCGTTACATCATCCATATACCAATCGTTAAGACCTTCGTCTCCCTCTAGGTTGTATGTAGTTACGGGTGTGTTAGTGTCTATTTTTATTTCCCGTGTGTTTGTGCTTTCCACATTATCTAAAATATCGGTGGAATAGAACTCAACCACGTATTCACCACCCTCACTAAGAATGAAAGAACCATCATAATACTGCCACGACCCACTATCTATTCTATACCTAGTATAGTCGATGGGAGATAACGACAGGTCATCTACTTGTAAAACGACGCTAACTTCACTGGTAAACCATCCTCCTTCACCTTCTTCTCCATCTAAACTAATCGAGGTTATAGGTGGTTCTTTGTCCACTAGAAATGAATAGTAGTCATAATGTGGTGCCTCCTCTGGAGACGTTGCAAAACTTCCTTTCTCATCCTCCGCATATATATAATAATCCACTACACCGGTACTCTGGTCCGGTATCTCCGCAACGTAAACGTCCATCTCATCCGTTGTATTCATGGAAACGCTGTTCCAGACGCCTCCATCTTTCCGGTAATACAACGCGACGGAATCCTCATTTATTCCGCTATATTCGTCTGTCACTGTGGCATCTACAATGTAAGCCCCATCTTTTTGGAATTCATCCAACTCGGTGTGCTCTATATTGGGAGGTGCCTCGTCAATAAGATACCGAACTGTTATCCAATCTAATATGGGAGTATAACTACCTTCATAGGCTTCGAATGTTGCCCTATATTGTATAAAACGGTCAAGTGGGCTGGGTACTTCGCCCCCGTTTTCCGCCACCTCCCAATTGCTCCAAACTACGTTATCCGGTGAGGTTCGGGTTTCTATAGTAAAATCGGTACCTTCGGGCTCTTCGCCTCCCCATGATATAGTATCCCACTCATAGATGGATTCACCGCAGTCGTGCACGGAAGATACAAGTACACCTTCTTCCCGGTGAGTAATAATTTCAGCCTCCATGGTGTGGATTATAGGGTCTTGAAATTCCTGCATGGTTTGAGGGGTGCTTCCAATTTTTCCCTCATAACCGTAAACGCTCCAATCACCGCTTTTCTCTGACAAAGCGCTTAGGTCTCCATAGGTATATATTCCTATCCAATCGTTTTGATTGATGGGGACATCTACACCATGCCAGGTAGTTATAGTAAAAGGTTCTGGATCCAGGGTTATCGATCCATCAGGTTCGTCCACATAAAATTCGTTTGGGTTTCCCGTTGGCTTGAGTACTCTTAGGTCGAAAGCGGAGGCGTACTCGTCAACCGCCATTCTAAATTTGTCTATTGTCCCTCCCCGGGATGCCTGATAATCGCTGCGTCCGGTTTTCGAGGTCCAACCGGCACTCCAATATCCCCCTCGAGGGTCGTCTGGCATTTCAGCCGAGCCAATGACGTAAACATACGTATCAAGCTTGACTTCGTTCCCTTCTGTCAATAACGTATCATCTACCTCTCCTTCCTCGAATTGGCTGCTCGTTGACTGCGTCCATTCTTGAAGGAATTCCTGGTGCGATTCTCGATTTAAAAAATAAGAGTGTGAGGTCCAATCTTCGTATTCTGGAGGTGTTAGACCCGCACCTAACACTACCTGGAAAGAAACGAAGCTCAGAATTAAGATTATCGTTATGGATGCTATTTTTCTAAAACTTATCGATGTTGATGAAATGGTTTCCTCTGGCATATTTATGGCCTCTCGGAGACCTTTTTATATATGCTAATCCGATTATGGAGTACTTATAATTTTCGAATGAAAAACCTCGTTTTTACACTCCACCTTGACAAAATTTATAAACCTTAAAGTATGCAGGTAGAAGGTATGTTAGATTATCTGATGTCCAAAATGACTTGGATAGTGGTCGCTGTAATACTTACCTCCTCCATCGTAGGTGTTTACCGTTGGCAGAGTTCGTCAACCGCGGAGCTCCAATTAGAGAAGTTTGCAGATTCACTTACCGAGACCATAGACCGTGCGTTTACTACATCAGGAGATTTTACTCTTAACATAACCTATGAGCCTCGGGAAAACTCTTTTATCGTGCTCGACGAAACTTTTAGAGGCGATCCCTATAGTTTGAACTTTACCGCAGGGACGGTTACCGTCCACACCACGAATAGAGTCGTTACCCGCCGTTTTGTGGGTAAGTTAAGGTTGTTTGATCCTTTCATGCTCGAAAAGCGTCCGGTTGCAATACCTCTATCCCATGAAACCTTGAGTATGCCCTCGGGCCAGGATTTTGTTATTGAAGCCAGGACATTAGGTGAAGTCCAATATGTTTTTCTATATCCGGATGATAAAGGTGAATCTCGTGCTACAGCCACGTCTCTTTACCAGGATATACAGGAGTTCATCGAGTGGGATGGAGAATACGGTAGTGTAGAATACGAAAGTAACATAAGCTTTGAATATCCCATATACATACATCGTGATCATCTTTATCCTATAAATCGTACAAAGATCCCCATCGGCACACCATTATTGAATCTTACCCGGTCGGGTGGGAGCTATACCCAGGCAATGGAGGTACCCGCTGGTACTGAATTAAATTTTAGAAGGTCCTTCGAGCAGATAAAAAACAGGACTTTTATTGAATACCGCGTCCGGAAGAGCTCATCCTCCTCTCAACTCACCTCGTACTATAGCCAATTCAGGACACTTTAATCCGAAGTTCACATTCCACGGACCCATATCACGTCCTAATCCTGCGCTTATGGCCGGTACATTCGCGTAAAAGTATCCCGTAAATAATTCTCGACCTATCTCTACTCCCAGGTAAGTATCCTTTATAACCGACATAGGCGGGCCCGAACCGGGGAGAGTCGGCCGCATTTTAACTATTCCTTCTATCATCTCTCCGATGGACTCGGCAACCCAGAGTACAAAATTAGCCACGGATTCACCTCCTCTTATTCCAAAGAGCAATTTCAGTTCTATCTCGTTGATGGTGGCTTCAAAGAACAAAACCAGTTCCTTTATAAATTCTCTTCCAATTGAGATGAATCCTTCCAATATATTTCTCACCAACGTTCTCACGAATTCAACTAGATAATTAAAGCCCAAAGCGGTTTTCCTCAGCGCTTCTACGGTATCTCGAAAGGCCGTGTACAAAAGTCCTTCCAGCATCTCGGTAAAGTTACCTCCTTCATATACTAGTTCCAGTCCTAAGTCTATATCAGATACTACAACCGGCCCTATAGGTATCCTAACGTTGCCGATTCCCGTGTAGTTACCCAGAGAAAGGGAGGTGGATTCGCTTTCTTCTAATTCACTGGGAATTGCCATCTCCAGTTCTGTAGAACCGCCTACGGATGTTCCCATACACTGGAACCACCCGTCGTATACCCCACTATCGAGGAAAGGCTCGACGGTCCACTGAAATCTCATATCTCTAACGGAGAGTCTTCCAAATGCAACGACGGTATCTGTGAGCATGTTCACATTCATTGTGTAGGAGGTCCCGAAGAGCTCCCCGCCGATGGACACGTTTAAGAATCTTAACACCTCTTCGTCGTACATGGGAATACTTGTAGGCTTTCCTTCTGGATCGATATCTATCAGCATGTCTAACCCAAGAATCGAAAGCACGGCGTCGAGTTTCTCCAATCTATCCCTCAAATGGTTCAACATCTGTTGAGCCGCGGGCTCAAGCAGCTCTTCTACTATCCTTTCTACCAATCCTGCAAGTACCTGGATTATTTCTTGAGCATATTCCTTCAGCCGCTCGACGATAGAGTCGAAGAGCTCTAGTATTCTTTGTATGCCGTCTATAACGTAACTAACAGCGCTTTTAAGATAGTCCCATATTTTGTTTAAAAAGTTCCTCACGGTGGTGAAGATATCGTCGAATATTTCATAGTCGACCCCCTCTAAGGCCCAACCCGAAGCCACGGTTATCCTCACACTAAAACCTATGTCGATCGATTCGTTGATCCATACCTCACGACTTTTCCCTCGGATCAAGAGATGTTCTCCAACACTGCTGACGTTTAAAGCAGCCGTAACGTTCGGCACGGAAACTTCCCAATGTGTCTCGTAGGGTCTGGACGAGATACTGGTAACATCGGTATAATGGGTCCCTCCCAAAAGCTCAACCACGGCCGTATCACGGAGCGAGATAAAGGAAGGTTCAAGAACAGCCTGCAGATCCAATTCTCCATACTCATCGTACGTAAATGGTTCGTCGGTATTCAATGGAACCCTGTATTCAAGCTTGCTGAAATCACTGCTTAATACCATGTTAGAAACAATGCCTTTGAGGAACTCCTCTGAAAGGTCTAAAAGGGACCCCCCGAATCTATCCATACCTCCGCCTATTAAAGACCATAACTTCCTCTCGAAAAGGGAACCTTCTATCTGGTCGTCGTTGTAGCTTATTCTAAAGCTTATGGTTAACTCGTGTGGAAGTAGATTACCGTTTGGGTCCTCTCCATCAACCAGTGTGAAATTATACCATTCTCCCGCCGAGTAGTTGAGGAAGTGAACATAGGCAGCGGTTCCCATATCGTTCCACTCTATATTATGTTCACCTGCACTAGGTGTCATCTCGAAGTTAAGAGACGAAGTATTCATCGGTTTGTTAAAGACCAGAGTTATGGGTGCACCGCTCAGAAACCTCTCCAGATCGTTACCAGGGCTGAAGTGTAACACGGCGGGATTGATAACCTCCTTTGTTCTGAACATAAAGGGTTCAGAAACCAGAGGGTCGTCGTGCAACGCGGTAAAAGGCATGCCCTTCATATCAACACCAGAGAACTTAACGAGGTAAAGTGTATCACCCATCAACCCGTCGTGGTGTATTTCCACGGTTTTGTTGTCTTCACTCCACTGTAAAAACAAACCATGTGGCTCGGGTGTGATCTGGTAGTTAAAAGATGAAACGTTCAAAGGAGTGTCGAAATTCAGCACTATCGGCTCATCGACATTAACGTCGGTGGCATCTGCTGGAGGCGTAGTTGAAGTCAACAACGGATGTGAAGTGTCTTGAGTTTCAAAAGAGATTATCGTGCCTTCTTCGCTTACCACGGCACTGTGGTCCAAGGAAGCTACCAGTACTTCCAAATTTAACTCCAACTCCACAAAGCTACCCGACGGAAAAGGGTCGTGAAATAAAGTGAGAACGTGCTGGTTACCACTGAATTCCGCAGTCCATCCAAAGTCACCCGATATTAGATCTTCTACCTCTCCAACCAGTTCCACACCTTCACTGAAGTTTAAAACCACTTCTCTATTTACAGGTACCTCGTCTCCACTGGGGTGCCATCCAAGAAGGGCGGCGAAATCCACGGTATCGAACTCTACGTTGTACTCCTCTAGTAGGGGCGAAGAGGTACCGTTATCCACGTCATGAACATACTCTATAGTTAAATTATAGCTAGTATCTCTTTGGAAGTTGTTTTCCGCCCTCAAAAGTACTATTGTATCGTTATGGAGCCATTCCTCCTCCATAGCTATAGAAGGCTCTATGGAGTACTCTAGGGATTCGGGCTCCACCTTCTCTGAAAAAGTAACTTCGAATTCAACGTCGGTAAATAAAGGATCCGTAACATCAGGACTCAGTGAAACAACTCTAGGACGATCGTCTATCAGAAGTTCCAACATATCTGTATCGTTAGCTCCAACATAGTCATAGACCGTCAAGGTCACGTTGTATAAACCTGGATTTTCATATGCGTGCTCCCCCTCGTCATCGGTGGATGTGTTACCATCTCCGAAATCCCAATGGACATAGTCAAGTTGCCCCTCGGGATCGTAGCTTGAATGTGTGAATGTTAGTGGGGATTTTTCCCACCACGGTCCCACCTCATCGATTATCGCCGTAGGCGGGATGTTGATACGCAGCTCTTCAAAATCCTCCCAAAAGTCTCCCTCATAGTTGGACCATATCAAGGTAATATTGTGCGAGCCTGGGGAAAGGAAGTCTGCGGAGATATTAAAGTACGGCTCTTCGGAAAGAGATCCATCTAAATCCGATATCCAGGTTAAACGTACGTCCTCTTCGTCCAAAGATGAATTAAAGTGTACAATATCTACTCCTCGGGTCGCAGGATTTGGATATATAGACTCGATTCCTTCTGGGCCTGATCCACGAACCCTTCCGGACCTAACATTAGTGTCTATCCCGTCGTAATACTGATAATGATCTAACGCCTGTATTAGCAGGCCGTTACCTGTACAGTACCCTTGGCATTCTTGCCCTACCTCCCGTACCTTCAGTTCGGCGTACGCATCATGTGTATGGTCGCTCAACTTCCCAATGAATTCCTGGTAATCGGGAGTATCTTCTACCAACCTTGATACCTTTTTCCTGGGAAAGGACCTTTCAGTATTCCAAGACATGTCAGCTCCCCAATCGACGTCTTCCATACTAATCTCCTTATTTATCACTTCGAACTCGAGGTATGGACTCTCTGGACTTAAGAGCATGTCAGCGGTCCTATACACCGCATCGTCAACAAAAGATTCTCCGGTGAACTCATGGTAGTGACTCTCTAACAGTTCTTTGAGTGCCTCCATATCACCTTGGGGCCCGTCGTCGTGCAGAAATTCTCGTACAATGTCCGCCACATCCCCAGGATTCTCCCTATAATGTTCGAAGGCGGTATCCACAGCTTGATTTACCGCGTCTCGTATATCGTGGAAAAAGGATCTCCGGTCTCCTACATCGACCCCTACTTTGGACAATTCCTCTATTTTCTCTCTAAGCTCGGGGTGTTCCAAAATGGTGTCCACCATCATTTCAATAAACTTCGCTACGGCGTCTCTGACCGAGTTGACCTCGTCGTCCCCATGTCCTTCGTAATGCTCGTTAAAAAAATCCTGCCATATTTTATCATCGGAATTTAGCAGGTCCACTTCGTTGAAGAAGATTTGACCGGGTCCGACGTTTACACCTATGGAATATTTTACGTAATCGTATCCTACCAATACCTCTTCAGCACCACATTGAACTTCGATTTCACCTAGGTCGGGGTCGTCTATAATCACCGTTTCGTTGCAAAAATCCCCCTGCATTCCACGGTGGGGTTCACCGTGTTCACAGTCATATCGATACCACCGGTGTTCGTCTCCGGTCAACCTCGCCGTAGCATCAAGAGAAAAATTCACGTCGAAATCATCCGGAAGGCGGGGGTAACCCACTATCCTCTCCCCGTTTATGGAATCAAAGGGATGATAGATAGCCCGGGATAAGTGTGTGCTCATAAGGCCGGCGGAAACAAAAGTTTCTTCCACCCAATTCTTCACCAATTCCACGTGTTCCGGATTGATATCTTCGTCATCTTCGTCCCACGGATAAAAACTAACAAAAAAGTCGGCAACACCTTCCGAAATATCACCAACGACATCGCTAATCCTTCTGATTCCACGCATGGTGATGTCGAGAATATCCAGCATACCAAAGTTATCCAAGTAGTTGAAAACGAACTGGTCTACCAGTGCGTATAAAGCCTGAGATATGATGGTTGAAATATTCAAAGGTATAACCTCGTCCTCTGTAACAATTAGATCGTCGTAGGTGTAGCCATGGTAGATAGCTATAATGTCACCGGGATCCACCCTTCCGCTTTTGGAATATGTATCTAGTATCTCCAAGAGGTCAACACGCCCACAGGTGACGTTTTCCGAAAGGGCCCTGGTAGCGTTTCGATCATAGTATCTGAACTGATAAGCGATTTCAAGTATAAGTGCAAGATTGACCGCCAGCTCTACATCTTCTTCGTTTAGTATGTTACTTGTGTTTCCATCACCTGTCAAGGTTCTGTATTGGGCCACGGTGGTAAGCATATATTCAACCATCCTTCCCACGTGCCCCTGGGCCCCCGCCGCAGCGGTCTGAAACGATGAACTTTTCTCCTTAATGAATGGGTAGGGTATATCCACAGCTGTGACGAGTTCCCTCCCCTTGGTCAGTTCTGTCCCACTGCTAACTTCTTTCACTAATACCTCTAACGTTCCTTTGATCTCATAATTGAAGCTTCTGTTGCTTTTTATCTCCTCACCAGGATGGTCTTCCCTTAGATCCTCGGTATCTACGGGAAGTATATCGTCGACTTCTGCAAGCCTTTTTCCAAAGGTCACGTTGTGATATAAAAGGGAGACAGTCAGATCACCGTCACGGTTTTCATCTCCCATCATATTATTTAGATACTCCTTTGAAAGATTGCCGAATAACTCCGCGGGCCTTTCTCTTTTACCGTCAAATGCACTCTGCACGCCTAAAATGTGAAGTTTGTTTTCTATGGAATCCAAATATTCCTCTCCTCTGTTATCCATCTTCGTTAATAGATCGTTTCTAAGACTTTCTTCATAGTTCAGCCGTTCAAGATGGGATATATGTGCTGTTGCTATAATTGAAAGTAGGATTATGAGCACTCCTAGTAATGCAAAGGAGGTTGTACCTATGTCGTTCACTTTCTTCCTCATCATTTTTCCAAGGGCGGGCATTGTATGTCGATATATATGTGTTTTCATTCGGGAAAAAGTACAATATGGTGTATAACTATAAGTCTAAAAGATGATGAAAAGAACCCCGCTGAGCCTCTAGGCGATGACGAAGATTTTGAGTTCTGAAACATTCACGGTTCGATTGTCTCGTAATCCCCTACCGAATATGGCTGTAGTACTATAAGCCCAAAACCCATCCAAGTGATCAAGAATATAGTTAGCAGTATATTGTCTATCCAGATCGTATGATTGATTACCATCAGTACCATTGGTAGTATTACGGTTAAAACCAGGTACACCAGTATTCTGAATGTGGATCTCTTACGGGCCATCATCCTCTCGATGACATGGGTGCGATATATATTTTTTCCTATCTCATGCTGTCGAGGAGCAATCTATTTATATGCCTTTAAACGGTGAAATGTGTAAGATATTTATGGAAAAAATAATAACCTTCGCCGCGGTTCTAGGCCTTGTTCTTTTACCCCTCGCCGGCGCCTCGAATCGGTGGGAGGAACAAAGCCCTTGGTCGTACAGATGGGTATACGATTTTTCTGAGAATAAGGAGCAGCTGGAACATATGATACATGGAGAAACCGTCGACGTCACGCTGATGCGCAGTAAAGGCGGCTATGTTTTTCTTTTTGCTATAGAGTATGTCGGGGAGGAGGACGGTTTTCACAGATTCGATTATATGGGCGGTTATTACTCCGAAGGAAGCCTTCATTTTGCCATGGAGTTCGAATTCATGGGTGTGTCCACTAGCGGTGACCTGCTAATGGAAATTAACCAAGTTGAAAGTGACTTCGAGGGAAGCCTATGGGTTGGAGAATATGAGTATCAAGTTGGTGCCACACCCGTAAATGCATACGGTATTGTGAGTCAGACTCTTAGGACCACTGGCACCTTGGATACCGAGACCGATATGGAAACCACAGACCCGGAAGATGCTATGGATTATACAATGGATTACAATCTCAAGAACCATTGGGATCTTGACCTCGATATAGACTATTATCCTCCGCTTCCGTGGATCCCCACGAGTTCTGGAGCGGCTTCAGACCTCGATATGGTACATGTAGAGAGCGATTACGGTGGAATACTAAGCGGCCAAGTCGAGATGTCCATCGATTACGATTTTCCATACGGAGGAGTTGGCGAGGATGAGGTGAACGAAGATATTGACATGTCTATCGAGGGTCAGGAATTGATGCAAGCAAAACTTCAATTCCAGGGTGATAACACATTTTTGAAACATTCTCCAGTGATGGGTTTGGTAAATCTAGGTAATGAAGCGATCATGAAGTACGCCGAGATCGATATATATCCCGATCACAACGAGATTTTAGTCAGTTCCATAGGAGTGTCCTCTCAGGCGAAATACGATAGTGAAACCGACTCCTACGTATCTTATTATAGAAACTCTATTGACAAATTCTATTTCGAGCCCTACGTCATGGCTGCTAACGAATTTATTGGGGACGAGGTTTTGATGATAGAGTCGGAGATGTTGGAATCTGAATGGGTTTCCAAAGACGAAGTAGAGGCCTTCAGACAGGATAAGCAAGGATACTTCAACCAGTATATCGATAGTTCCGATCCCCCCGCCTGGCTTATGTATGCCATGATACCGGTACTCATCTTCTTCGTTGTTCTCGTAATCGGGTTCATACTGTTTTCCAGAAAAAAGCAGAAGCCTAACACCTACTACCCACAGCAGACAGGGGAGTATCAGCAGATGGAGGAATAAAACTGAATTTTTGGTGAACACTTATCGTTATTTATTTCTCTATAAGAGCCATTTTGTTCAATCGGAAAAGTTTTCTTTCTTTGCCTCTAGCAAAGTCCTTGAAAGCCTCGTTTTTGTCCGTATTATCTGCGAGAAGCACACCTCCATCCCTAAGATGATACCACGCGATCCCGAATTCAAACATCATGGTTTCATATGAGTGGCCGCTGTCGTGGATGAACACATCGGTTTGATCTACTTTCGCAAATATTTTTGGAAGTACATAGTACGTATTTCCCAGTAGCAGCTCCCACCTTTCTTTGAGTTCGTCTGAGACTACCCATCCCGATGATTTTCCCGGAGGTAAAACCGCCCCAATACGTCCTTCTATACTGCCTGCTACCACCGGAAGGTCCACGGAGTATAGCTTTCCTTTTTTATTATCTTTCAGGGCCTTCAAAATTGCTGCTGACGACATACCGTTACAAACACCGGTCTCGATAACGGTGGACGGTTTTTTTTCACGTATAAGAGCATAGAGCCTCACGGCGTTTTCCACCCCTAGGTAAGCAGGGTGATAATCATCATCAAGTTCGGAGAACGCTTTATCCACCTTTTCCGCTAACCCCTCGACGAACCCTCTTATGTTTAAATCGTTGTTCACTTCATAATCTACAAATTCATCCCAGTAACTTCCGCTCATATGTGCTGAAATTATCCTTTAGGTTAAATAGCTTTTCGATAATTAACGAACAACTTCATTGGATACGTTTCTCGGAGAAATTACCCTTAATTACACTCGACCGACCGTAGGGAGGTCATATACCCACAGCCTTGGCTGTGGGATTCGGCTACTCAACTGAAAAGGTCAAAATTTTTGTGCGCTCCAAAGATTATTAGTATGACTAGTCAAATAACGTAGATTTCACACCT
>JAFDUB010000022.1 GCA_019594025.1 Thermoplasmata archaeon | reverse complement strand
TCGACGAGGGACCGAACTACTGGCCCAACACCTTTGGAGGACCGGATCCGGATGGCGACTACGCACTGCCCGAGATCGATGTTCACGGCATGGCGGCCCGGCATCGTTACGAACTCGGTGAAGTGGATTTCGTTCAGCCAAAAGCGTTGTTCAGTGAAGTCATGGACGACGAGGCACGTGAGCACCTCATAGGTAACATCGTCGCCCATCTAAACGGAGCTAAGGAGAACATACAGCTGAGACAGACCGCTCTTTTCTACAAGGTGCACCCGGACTACGGTGAAGGCGTCGCCCATGGATTGGGCTTGGATGTTGAAGAAGTGAAGCGGCTGGCGGATATGCCTCAGGAGGAACGGGTCAAAGAGACCTGAGATGGTGTAAGTTCAACTTTGGGTTTGAAGCTGTTCACGGCTGATTTGCCCTTATCTAATAAAATATTGAATATAGTATATATACTACCACACCCATGTGTTCTTTGTGGTAAAATGATAGGGAACAAAAAAGAACCCGGGATGAGCCGTGCGGGACCTTTGGTAGGGATGGAAGCTGACAGAGAGAGGATGCACTTCGAGTGAAGGCCTATAGGGATCCGGTGTGAAACAACGTACATTGGAAAGGTATTATAGGGTGTGGATGCATAACCATCTCGATGAAAGGGACCGTAAAGTTCTTCAACGATGTCAGGAACTACGGATTCATCGAGCCCGACGGTGATGCAAAGGATCATTTCGTACACCGGAGCAGTATCATAGGCGATTACTATCTCGAGGAGGGGGATAGAGTGGAGTTCAAAAGTGTCCAGGGCGATAGAGGACGTCAGGCCATAGAAGTGCGTAAGATCGAAGGATGATCATCTATGTGATCGCGATAGACCTATCTATTTTGGTGATGAACGCTACAAATGGTGTTGAACTCAGTCGGTTTTACATGGAGACTTGGATCACAATGCATCCTATGTTCAAAGCGGCCAGGATCTAAAGATAATATCCACGAGGGGAGGTCCAGGCGAGGATCGGTAGAACTGCAACTTAGTATAAACCTGGCAGTGTGCTGATGATCCTTCACCAAGACGGTAATCCAATTATTGGCGAAGGTTACCCGGTTTCTGACTAAAGGAAATATGATGTTCAATGGGTATATAGACCACCGAATCATATCTTTATATGGTTCCGATATGTTTAGGTGGACCGAAACTTTATAAACTACTATATCTTTACCATCTCTATATGGTCACCGAAT
This sequence comes from Thermoplasmata archaeon, assembly GCA_019594025.1. GTDB lineage: Archaea > Thermoplasmatota > Thermoplasmata > Halarchaeoplasmatales > Halarchaeoplasmataceae > Halarchaeoplasma. Next base: position 18,103 of record JAFDUB010000022.1, on the reverse strand, counting down.
TGGATAGTAGTGGAGGAGCGTTCATCCCTATCTCAAGCAAACGTGGTGAGAGCATGGACAGAAGGGTGATCAAGTTCATCGAAAAGCTGGGCTGCCACTTTAGGTCTTTTGGTGATATGTATCACAAAGCGTTCTATCATGATATCATCGAGAATGAGCTGGAATTAGCGGAACTTGAGAAGGATGCAAACATCATAGTCGTAGGCTGCGGCCCGCTTCCCATGACCGTTCATCACCTAGCGGAGAAGGGTTTCAAAGTCACCGGTCTAGACAGGGATCCAAGTGCTATACGGTACTCTAGGAAATTTTTGGAGGATGTTGAATTTATATTGGACGAAGGGCACGACTTCGATTATTCAGATTACGATGCAGTTTGGATACCATTTCACGTGGAACCCAAAGACGATATCTTATGTAAGATATTTAGAGACATAAAGGTGGACGGAAAGGTCGTTTATAGGGTTCCGAGAAATCATCTACAGTATTTTTACAGATCTACGGATGCTTCACTCTATACCAAAAAACACTGCTGTGTTAACCAAAGTGTTGGAAGAAAATCGATAGTTGCTGTGAAGGAAAAAGAGTGTACACGAAGATGTGGTCGAAGGAAAAAATCACCTAGAGCATATCCTCATAACACTCTAAAAACGATGAAGATCGGCGAGGCGGCAACGGTTCGATCCTGTCCCGAACATTCCTGCTTGAACGCCCTTGGTATCAGAAAGGGGAAAAAGGTCAGGATGGAAAGCAGACAGCCTTTCGGAGGCCCGCTTCTGGTCTCGATCGAAGACCGTCAGGTGGCTGTAGATCCTGATATCGCGTTTAACATAACGGTTTTTTGAGGTGGATATTTGGATATACTGTTGATAGGCCCACCGAACGTCGGTAAGAGCGTTATTTTCAATAGATTGACCGGTTTAGAAGTGGGGATGGCCAACTATCCGGGAACCACCGTCGATTATAAAAAGGGAAAGGCGTCGGTTGGTGGAGAGGAATGCCATCTGATCGACGTTCCCGGTACCTACACTTTGGATGCATCTAATCAGGCTGAACAGATCGCCGTCGATATGCTCGAGGACGATCCCGGTGGTGTGGTGTGTGTTCTCGACGCAAAGAACCTGGAGAGCAGTTTGTATTTACTACTACAGGTGTTGGAGCATGATATCCCTACCGTTGTCGTAATAAATCGTGTAGATCTGATAAAGGAAAGGCTTGACGTTGAATATCTTTCCACGATCATGGGGGTACCGGTGATCAAAACCGTTGCTACTAAGGGGAAGGGTATTGAAAAACTGAGAGTCCTGATATCGGAGTTGATAGGAGGGGAGATAGCTCCCGGTGCTAAAGAGACGAAAGCTAGTTGGGAGCTGGCTGAAGATTTGGATAGAAAGGTGAAAAAGAAGGGTTTAGGGGAGGGGAAAAGCAAGAAGGGCCGCTGGGGTGATCTTTTAGTGAAACCATTTCCAGGTATACTTCTAGCTATAGTCATAATGGGTTTCATGTTCCTATTGGTTGTAGGTGCCGGTCTTGCTATGAGACGGTTCATATTCCTCCCTATATTCGATCTGTACGTATTTCCGCCGATCGTTAGTGTGGTAGAGCGTTTCACATCAGAGGGTGCGGTCCGGAACATACTGGTTGGTGAATATGGGTTCCTGATCAAGGCCATAGAATGGCCCATAGGCCTGGTACTGCCGTATATAATTTCATTCTACACCGCGCTGAGCATACTGGAGGACAGCGGCTATATGCCACGTCTGGCTGTTCTCCTGGACGGGCTGTTCAACAAGATGGGACTCTCCGGTGCGGCCATAATACCTCTATTACTGGGATATGGGTGTGCCATACCGTCCATAATGTCCACAAGGACCATGGTTGGTAACAAGAAAAGGGTGATCGTATCCGCCATGGTCTGCCTGTCGGTACCGTGCGTTGCCCAATCCGGTGCATTCATCGCATTGCTAGCTGAGCGCTCTATCATGTTGGTATTTGTGGTTTTTTTGTTTTCACTGGTAACGGCGTTCCTCTTCGGCCTGGTCCTTGGAAAATTATTCAAAATAAAAAAGACGCCTATGATACAGGAGGTTCCGGATCTTCTGGTTCCCGATTGGCGGATGTTCGGAAAAAAACTCTGGATACGTGTAAAGAACTTTTTGACCAACGGTGCACTGCCCATGATATACATCATAGGTGCCGCAGCAGTGCTGTTTGAAACAGGTCTCCTGGATCACGTGGGCAGGCTACTGGAGCCCCTTGTGACCGGATGGTTGGGCCTGCCTTCGGAAGCATCAACACCTCTTATATTGGGGATTTTCAGAAGGGAGCTTGCGGTACTACCACTGTTGGATATGGAGCTGACCAATCTGCAGTTGTTCGTGGGTGCGGTGATCGCACTGTTTTACGTTCCGTGTGTGGCAGTTTTAGGGATGATCGCAAAAGAGTTCGGTGCTAAGGTATCGGCCGTTATATTGCTTTTCACCATCTTTTTCTCCATGCTGATCGGCGGTTTGATATTCCAGATAGGAGGAATCTTACTATAGTTATCAGGTCCTCAACGCTCCTGATACGGAAGTTAAACTGAAAGGCATCTTCACATCTCCTTTTTTGATCAAATGCATCGCCGCGCCTGTGGATAGGACAAGTGGGAACCAATATGTTATCGAACGGGCTAGTAGTGCTATAGCCATCCCCTCGGAGAACAAAAATCCGTTCAAACTCAATATGACGGCCATGCTCCCTTCGAATGTACCCAAACCTCCAGGGGTGATGGGAAGCATGCTCACCATATAGGCGATGTAAGTGATCATTATGGCCAAGGTGATCGATACCGCGATGTTCAACACATATGCGGTCAGGTAGATCTTAACGGGATACATCCCCCAGACCACCAGGGATATCAAAAATAGTTCGTTTCTTGCTTTTTTTGAGAGAGTTTGTTTTACCTCCGCCGCTGCTGTTCTAAGAAAATCCACAGCTGAAAGTATCTTTTTTGGAAACGGATAGTTGTTTTTTTGGTCATCCTTGCCCCAACTAGAGTGCACCAAAACGATCATGGTAATGATGATCGATGTCAGCAAGATAAAAGAAACATAAACCGCGCTAGGCAGATTGTAAGTTATGGATGCCGCCAGTAAAGAGATACCACATATGAACAGAAAGGGTATCAGTGAAACGTATTTGTGTGCAAGCAAGGTGGTGGTCAGCCCTTGGTATGATAAATTGGTTTTCTGCTTGAAGAGATAAACCTTGACTGCCTCTCCGCCCAGTTTCGACGAGGGTGTAACGCTTTCCACGAAATTTCCTGCTAAAAAGATCATAAAAACTTCGGCGAAGGGAAGTTGTTTTCCCAGTAGATGATGCCACTGGTATGTTGTAAGCAAGAGAGTGATGATCTGTAGTAGAACCATCAGTATCAGAAAGGGTATCAATATATAAAGGTCGACTGCTAACAATACTTCCTTCAAACCGTCTATACCCGTATAAAATACAAATCCAGTGAGCAGCAAAATACCTATGATCCACAACAAAATTTTCTTGTTCATGATCTCAACCGTATAACAAGGACCTATCGAAGGTAGGCATCATGTGATCCACTTGTCCCAAAGGAGTATATGGTATGGAATCCAGTCCGTAGGATGTTTCCAGAGACTTTCTGGGGATGCGCATCATTACCTTCTTCGGAAGCAAATTTTTCAGTACCTCTGATTTCGGCTCCACATGTAGGGCCAGAACGGCTATGTCGAATTCGATGGATACCGTTTCCTTACCATCCGCCTCCAATACCTTTATACTTCCTGAAAGCCCCAACTTATCCACTAGATCTGTAGCATATTTAACCGCCTTCGGGTCGTTATCTACCGCATAGACTTTGGCACCGGTAGATTCCGCGATATAAACGGCTGTGAAGGGTAGAGAGCCGCAGCCGACGTTCAGGACGGTATCCTTTGAAGAGATGCCCGCCAGTGATATCTCCCTACGCAGCACCCTGGAATAGGGTAGAGAATAGAGACGGAACAGCGACGGGTGTTTGTGCAGGAATTTTTCCAATGCACACGTGAACCGTTGAATGTATTTGTTTTCATTCATCGAACTTAACAGAGATGTAGTGGTTTATAAATTTTAGGCTAACCTAAATCACATGAGTGGTATCACGCCGTATCCTACCTATATATGTATGCATTAGATATCCTGGATCGTATTTTAGAAGATTTTACAGTATCATGGATATCGGATCGAAGATCGCGGTAACCGATACGAAGATGGATGCCGTCAGTATGCTCACGGCCACAGACGGGATGATCTTACTTCCCGAGTATCGGTGTATCAGGACCGAGCAGGTACCGATCATCACGAAAAGTCCCACTGCATAGGGTATCATGTAATATGAGCTCATGGCCAGTAAGCTAGCCGCGACCATGATCGTCACCACGTATATGGATTTAAACGAAGAGTATAGAGCTATGGTTCTGGCGGTGGAGAGCTTACCCGATTCATCGTTATCTAAAAGATCAAAGAAGAATATGTTGTCGATGGAGAAGAAAAAGAAAAGGATCACGGCGGTCAATATGAAATACACGGAACGTGTACTAATGAGGGTAAGGTTCAGATAATGGTCTGAGACGAAGACCCTCACTATGGCCAGCAGAGTGAACCCGTATATCCCTCCATATATGTAGTCCGAACCTGAATTTGTGAGATATCTTTTGATGCTTTCTTTCAGGGGCCCCTGGATCCTCATGCGCAGGAGGTATGCAGTACCGAGGAAGCTACCGCCCAAAATCATGATGTATATGGCGGTGTTGGTGGTGGGAAGCAGTAACAGGGGAGAAAAGATGATGAAAGCAGGGATGGTGAACAGGAATGAATACAAAAAATGATCTCGACTCAGTTCGAACAGGTCTGTGTTTACCCTTGTTTTATCATCACCTCGATCTCCGTGTACCAGGTGTATAAGGGTCATGGATGCGGAGGCGGCGGATAACAAACCGATGATGGTGTATATGTTCATCCTGGATGTTGCAACTCGTCCTTCATGGACACCATAGGGATCTGCGAACCATCTGTTTATCTCTCTGTGGGTTGAAGATGCCCAGAGAACGGTCAGATGGTCGGCGTTATCTATCACACTGATCTTGGATGCGGTCCCGTCGGTTTCGTATCTTCTGTCGTACTTCACATCGTCTTCCTGTACATCGTGTCTTTTAGATATCACCCGTCTGTTCACCTCCGGAGGGAACAAGGTATCGTATCTGGCGGATATAATGAGAAGATCTTCCGGTCTATCCTCTTCTATGAAGTCATGCTCCACCGCCGGCGCTATACCGACCATACTGGTGAATGAATCGTCCTCGACGCAGGCACTGAAAGCCGCCCTACCACCCATGGAATGACCTATGATACCGTACTCGCCATGGATCACATCGTCCCTGGCATCCAGGTATGTTTTTACCGCCAGTATATCTCTGGCGAGTTCATACGTGTTCTCAGGCGACCCCGTGCCCAGGGTACCACCGGATCTACCGTGTCCTCTGAAATCTAAGTTGGCGACCACGAAGCCGCTTTCAGCCAGAGTCAGGGCAGTTAGGTGCATGCTCTCTTTGCTGGCGGTGAAACCGTGCCCCACGATCACGCCGTATTTCGGTGAATCGTTGTTTTTCGGTTCGTACACATCGTAATATATGGTCACGCCGTCTTCCGTGGTCACCGTCCTGTTCCGTGTGATATCCACCTCTGAATGTTCCCTCGAGATACCGATAAAACACGCTCCGCTGACGATCAAAAATATCGTCAACAGTATAACATATCTGTATCGTGCTTTATCGAGCATGTTCTTCATCTTTCTTCTATGGACTAAGATGTATATGTGTTTTCACTTTGGGATCTAGAGAAGGGTTGAACCTTTCCGAATTTTATTTAGCTATGGGATATACTCAGAAACGCTAGAAAGCTTTTTAGGCATGTGCGATATCATTTACATAGTCATTCTAGTTTTTACTTTGTGAAAGAGAGGTCCATAAGATGAACATAAAAAAGATGATCGTATTCGGATTTGTTATGATGTTGGTAGTGAGCGCAGTGGGTTTTTCCATCGGTGTAACTTTTGAGGAAGGATCAAACGACCTACTAGGCGATGTTATCGAGATACATACGTGGGAAGACCTGAACAACATTCGTAACGACCTTGCGGGGGACTACAGACTGATGAACGACCTGAATGAAACCTCTGCAGGATACATGGATCACAACGACCCGGCGACACCGGGGTGGCTGCCCATAGGGAACGATGATGAACCTTTCACGGGCAGTTTTGACGGGCAAGGACACACCATCACTGGGTTGTACATAGATCGAGGCGATACCGATTACGTCGGTTTGTTCGGCTATCTAAACGAACAGGCTGCCGTGTTCGATGTTATGCTGGAAGATGTTGATGTGACCGGGGATGGGATGGTAGGAGCACTGGCAGGTGAAAATTATGGTGAAATCAACGATTCGTCTGCTAACGGAACCGTGAGCGGAGATAATAGAGTAGGTGGACTCGTGGGAAGGAATAGAGGTACAGTTGATACCAGCTTTGCCTTTGTAACCGTGGATGGAGATCATACTTATATCGGAGGATTGGTGGGAACTAACAGCCAGGTTTCCATAGTCTCTAACTCTTACGCTATGGGTGATGTTACCGGACATCGATACGTCGGTGGACTCAACGGAGGGAACTGGGGTGCCGACAGCATCATATCGAATTCTTATGCAACCGGAAACGTTAGCGGAGACGAGGATATAGGTGGGCTACTTGGAGGGAGCAACGATGGTTGGGTATTGAATTGTTATGCTAAGGGTGAAGTGAGTGGTGATCTACGTGTAGGCGGACTCGTGGGACATAGCGGTGGGACCAGTATTCTTAACAACATAGTACAGAACTCTTATGCCACGGGTGATGTGACTGGAAATTCAAGAATCGGGGGGCTTGTGGGAAGGAACGACCGCACGGTGGAGAACTCGTCTGCTACCGGCGATGTGAGTGGAGGAACCGGCTGGAATGTAGGCGGACTCGTGGGATGGAACACCCGAATGGTGAATAATTCATATGCAACTGGAGACGTAAACGGAGCTAATCGTGTAGGCGGTATCGTGGGATGGAACGACGGTAGCGGCACGGTACATAACTCGTATGCAACGGGCTACGTGAGCGGAACTCAAGACGATGTAGGTGGACTCGTGGGGGAACACACGGCTTGGGGCACTGTGGAGAACTCCTTCTGGGACACCGAGACAGGCGGTCCGGACAATGGGATCGGCGAGGGTAAGACTACCGCAGAGATGCGTGAGCTATCGACCTTCATGGATGCAGGCTGGGATATAGAGATACATGAAACCGAAGATCCCACTGACGGGTATCCATTCCTTTCCACTCAGGTCGGAGGGGGCTCTCCGACATGGTACATACACGGTACGCTTCCGACCACTGAGATCACCGATTGGTACGAACTGCACGCCATACGGTATAACCTGACAGGAGAATATGTTATCATGAATGATCTTACACCCGAAACACCTGGGTATGATGATCACAACGACCCCGGAACACTAGGATGGCTGCCTATAGGTGACGATGATGAACCTTTCACGGGCAGTTTTGACGGGCAAGGGAACACCATCTCTGGGCTGTACATAGATCGAGGCGATACCGATCACGTCGGTTTGTTCGGCTATCTAAACGAACAGGCTGCCGTGTTCGATGTTATGCTGGAAGATGTGGATGTGACCGGAGATGGGATGGTAGGAGCACTGGCAGGTGAAAATTATGGTGAAATCAACGATTCGTCTGCCACCGGAACCGTGAGCGGAGATAATAGAGTGGGGGGACTCGTGGGAAGGAATAGAGGAACTGTTGATAGCAGCTTTGCCTTTGTAACCGTGGATGGAGACGGCTCTTTTATCGGAGGGTTGGTGGGAACTAATAGCCAGGTTTCCATAGTCTCTAACTCTTATGCCATGGGTGATGTGAATGGAAATCAAAACGTTGGCGGACTCAACGGCGGGAACTGGGGTGAAGACAGTACAATATCAAACTCATATGCGACAGGGACCGTGAGTGGAACTGACCGGAACGTAGGCGGACTACTTGGAGGGAACAACGAAGGTTTGGTATCGAACTCTTATGCTAAGGGGGAAGCGAGCGGTTACCAGGAAGTGGGCGGACTCGTGGGATTGAACTCAGATGGTACGGTGTCTAACTCGTATGCCACCGGGGACGTGAGCGGAACGTTCGCTCGCGTAGGCGGACTCGTTGGATATAACTACCGAGGCACGTTGTCTCACTCATATGCTACGGGGACCGTTAGCGAGACCGATTTCGTCGGGGGGCTCGTGGGACATAATTGGGAGAGCACGGTGGAGAACTCCTTCTGGGACATCGAGACAGGCGGTCCGGACAATGGAGTTGGCCAGGGCGAGACCACGGCTGAGATGATGACACAAAGCACTTTTACGGATGCAGGCTGGGACTTCTCGGAAAATTGGTGGATGGAGGACGGCGAGACAAGACCGTTCCTCCGGATGGAATGGAGCACCGATATACGCAACAGCCACCAGCTGCAGATGATGGCAATGGATCTGACTGAAGATTACACACTCATTCAAGATATCGACCTAACTGGTTACATCACCGATGCCAGCAGGATGTGGGGTACCAGTCCTACGGAGGGCGCAGGATGGCTGCCCATAGGTACCGGACCATGGTATGAACCAGAGAATCACTTCAACGGCATACTAGAAGGCAAGAACTACACCATCTCGGGATTGCACATAAATCGGCCTACAGACCGTGTAGGGTTGTTTGGATTTGTTGGAACCGAGGGCACAGTTAAGAATTTGGAGATCGAGAACTACAACATAATCGGAACCGATCTCGTAGGTGGACTGGTAGGAGAGAACAGGGGCACGGTGTCGAACTCGTCTGCCATGGGGACAATGAGCGGAGGCAGCACAGTCGGCGGGCTCGTTGGATATAACTACGAAGGCATGGTGTCGAACTCGTATGCCAACGTAGATGTGAGTGGGACAGGCAATTATGTAGGGGGGCTCGTTGGAGAGAACCGGGGGACTGTGGAGAACTCGTATGCTATGGGGACAGTGAGCGGAGCCTTTAATGTAGGCGGTCTCGTGGGATTTAGCTCCTCGGAAGGTACGGTATCGAGTTCCTCTGCCGACGGTACAGTGAGTGGAGGTAGTCATAATACAGGTGGTCTCGTGGGAACGAACAGGGGTTCGGTGGAGAATTCATTTGCAACAGGAGACGTGGAAGGTGATGGGTATGTAGGGGGGCTCGTTGGGTTTAACTGGGATGGAACGGTTTCCTACAGCAATGCTACCGGAACGGTGACAGGAGTAGAATGGTTAGGCGGTCTCGTGGGAGAAAATGACGGCCATGTGTTAAACAGCCATGCTTCCGGAGATACCACCGGATCATGGGAAAGAGTAGGTGGTCTCGTAGGCAGCAACATCGGCAATGTGTCCTATAGCTCCTCCATGGGGCATACAGACGGAGACATGCATGTTGGTGGTCTCGTTGGATATAATATAGGACATGTGACGAACAGTTATGCAGTAGGCGACACGACCGGTTGGGGGCGTGTAGGAGGTCTTGTGGGGAGTAGCGAGGAAACAATATCGCGATCCTATGCTACGGGAAACGTTAGCGGATCCCAGTATATCGGTGGCTTCATCGGGGAGAACTCAGGCATTGTGTCTAACTCGTATGCCGCTGGTGGTGTCAGCGGTAGCAATATAGGCGGCTTTGCGGGCAGAAACTTCGACGGCACGGTGGAGAACAGTTTTTACGACAGCGACACCACGGGGCAGAGCGACACCGGTAAAGGTACTCCAAAAACAACCGTAGAGATGAAGACCCAGACCACATTCACCGACGCAGGCTGGGACTTCGACGAGATCTGGCATATGGTGGAGGGTTATACCTATCCGTTACTTCAGTGGCAGCCGCTCCCGGATGTAGATTTCTTCAGTATCGATCTGACCGTAACCACGGATAACGACGGCTGGAACTTCGTTTCCTTCAATCTTCTTCCGGCTGACACGTCCTTGGATTTCCTGTTGGCGGGCATAGACGGCAGCTACGAACATCTGATGTGGTACGATGCATCCCATTCCGAGTGGCAAAGCTACGACCCCGGTAGACCAGATCACTTCAATACTCTTCATACGTGGGACCATACCATGGGTATCTGGCTTAAGGTAACTGAGGATGTAACTCTTTCCTTGGTCGGAGATATCCCCGAGGATACGGACATAACACTGTATCCGGGATGGAACATGGTGGGCTCCCCCAGTGCAAGCGAAGGAAACCACGAGCTACCATCAGAGATAACCAGGGTCGGCTACTTCGATCCAACCGACGAATACAACCTCGCCTACGATCACGAACCGTGGGATTTTATGTTCGCACCAGGACAGGGTTACTGGCTGTACAGCGAGTCCGAGGAACCCGTGGTCTGGACGGTAGAATACTGAACACTTAGGACTGCAAATACAACATCCACGATGGTCCTATCAGAGTGATCGGACGGATCTTATGGACTACTGGTGTTCCCGCTCCATCGAGGTCTGACCTATCGATAAATTAGGGTAAAGTATTAATAGGGAAAATTCCCAGTTTTGTTCGCAATGTTGAAGGAAGAAATCTTTAAAAAATCGATGAGTGCATGTAAGGCGGTAGCGGACAGAGTAGAGAGTATAGACGATGAACTCACCCCTCTCGAGATAAAGATGATGGTTGAAGAAGAGCTAGGTTACGGACTAGATCCGGAACAGATGCTGGTATTAGCACTGACTTTCAAACACATCGACAATCTTTTCGAGATGGTCGTAGATGATTCAGTACCCGATATGCTATATCGATGATTTAAGCTTTAAAAAAAAGAAAAAGGCCGGCTATAACATAGCTATAACCGGGATTTAAAAAGATCACTTATACTTATGGTGTTTTGGCGTGAGCATCGTGTCTATGAAGTGTATGACTCCGTTCGACGTTTCTACATCCGGCTTTATCACTTTTGACTTGTTGACCCATACACCCTTGGATGTGTCTATGTCTATGTCGTCTCCATTGATCGAAGTTGCCTTCTTCATCCTAGCGATGTCTTTGGACGTGTATTTACCCCTAACAACGTGATAGTTGATCGTGTTGATCAGCTCTTCACGGTTGTTCAACAGTTCGTTCAACTTATCGCTGGGTATCTTATCGAACGCCGCGTTGGTCGGTGCAAAGATAGTATAAGGTCCTTTCTCCTTAGACATCTTTTCTAGAAGATCCGCCTTCTCCATAACATCCCACAATTTTTTCAACTCACCCTCATCCCTGAGAGTGTCCGCTACATTTTTGGTTTTATTCACCTTACATCACCGATATCTCCAAAAGCTCAACTAGTATATATATTTTTCCTATTACTAAATAGTATTTGTTAATTATAAATATGTACTACCTATCAGCGGTAGTAAATATATATTGCCATCTCATAAGAATTTACCCACCACTCCTCTCTTAGGATTATTTGCGTAGAGGAGAAAGTATTCGGTTTGAGCAGTACTGTTATTTTTAAACATACTGTCCACATTTTGTGAGAAGTGTTACTAAACTTCCATATCTTGTGGAAACCTTTGGCCGTGAATATCTCATACCACTGATCTTATTAATGATGATCCAGGGTGGCTTGCTTCTCGATTTCTTCAAATCATCGTTCCGATATCTCCAGGTATTTTTGAAGGAGGGGAACATCCCTTACAATGTTCTTTAGCTATGAAATCAAAAAACTCGGTTCACAATTTATTAAGTTTGATATTCTCACCATCTAGCTCAATAAGTCCTTTAGCAGCAAGTCCCTTCAAGATTTTTTCAACATCCGCACGAGAATTGATACTCACTGTTCTTTTTGGTATAAGGTATTCGGTAATTTCAGTGATAGTCGTCTGTGCCACAACCTCGGTCATGATCTCGTATTCTGCATGAACTCGATCTGCTTCATGTTCTATCTGAGTCATGAATGATCTTGGAAGGGTCATAGGAAGAGATTCTAAGGCCCGTTCAAAGGCGATCACGGGATGATCTTCAGGCGTATTGATCAGTATATCTCTCTCTGTTTTTCCTTTGTTCATGGGCAGTTGGTTTTGAAATTCTTTGATGATAACATCGAAAGCCAACCCTGTTTCAACTAGATTTATCATGTCGCTGATGTCACGTGTCCGTCCGGAAACACCCTTGAAAAGGAAGATATCCTCGTTACTTATTGCATATACACAAAGTTTTGAGCCTTTAAAAACTAATTCAGATCGTTCACTCATACCGTGAGTTAACCTGATTTTTTTGATGACCTTCCTGTCAAATATATCGAATCTACATGAGCCATCTTTCTCCAAGAGTACGGCAGCACCCAACTCCTTGTACTCATCGGTAGGTTCTTTACTCTATTGTAATCAAATCCAAGCAGAAGGTCACGTAGTGATTCAAAGTCACGACGGGTAGTAACGAGTAAATCCAGATCGTAGGTGGCATTTTTCACGGGAGTGGAAAATAAAGAAAATCGGTTCAGATTTTGTGGAATTTTTTAATCCCCGGAATGTCATAGCACCGCCCCCCATAAGATAGACTGTTATCTTCCTATCTATCCTCTCATCTATGGATGTGAACTCCGCTTTGATCGACTCTCGACTGTTCATCACGCGCATGTTACAATATCACTCCGTACTGTTTGGCCAAAGATTTGAATTCCTGCCACTCGGGTAGATCGTCGGATGTGGTTTCACCTTCTGTTTCGACGAACGTGACCAATGCCTCAACTGTTCCCTCGATATCATAGTAAACCGAAGCCATCTTCAGATCTTCTGAAGATATGTCTTCAGATACCATCAGAAGAGCACAGTAACTAAGATTTCGAGTATCTGCTTCTACGATGAGTGTGTGTGAAATGATATCTACGGAGGTCAATCTATCGCGGATATCGGTGTAAAAATAAGTGGGTCTCGCTGTAAAAAAGTCGAGATCGTAGTCTGAAAAAAGTGGTAACCCTGTCAGATACCAGTCCGGTTTGTCAAGGATATTTTCGGTAAATTCCTCAGCGGGTATGACCAAAGATTCGTGCGGTGAGCTCCAGATAACTCTTGAACCGGGGATATATGTATCGGATCTATGTTGATGTTCATACTGGATGACGGTTTGAGCGAACCGAACGATACCGTTCATCCTGCCCGTGATCAAGTATTTGTTTTTCTGCTTTGTGATGAACCCTCTAGTCTGGAGCTTTTCCAATAGTTGATAGATACGTCGGCGCCGCAGTTCAAGTTTCGATGTCATATGGGTAACTTCCGTTGGTTTATCTAAGAACCAGCATACCTGAAGCATCGAAGGAGAGATCAAAGAGGAAAAATCGATATGAGGGTGACGTGTAGTGAGATCTTTATAGTTTTCAAGTAACTTAGTGGGAAGTGCTCGTACCTTTTTCGAGCGCCCTTCACGAGATACTGCTACGAGTTCAAGCTCCTCAAGATCTGATATTATTTCTGAAACATAACTGATACTGTATCCCGTGCTCTCACTTAACTCCGATATGGATGTGGGGGTGTTTAGTGCTGAAAGGATACGGAGATCGGATTCTGACAACATGGCTTATTGCAGTAATTACGAACTCATATTTAAAAGATTTCGTTTATAGTGCATTTTTTTTATGGAGACCATCTCTACTGAACAATTATGTTAATTTTTTCAATCCGATTCGGAGATCAATTTTATAATCTGTTTTTTGAAAATAGGTATTTTATTTTCGATAATATCCCATATGATTTCCTCATCTATACCAAAATACGCGTGTATGAGTATATCCCTCAGTCCTGCGATGGCCCGCCAATCTATGTCTGGATGATCTTCTTTAAGTTCCAATGGCAGATGCTTCACCGCTTCACCTATAATTTCGAGATTTCTTATGACCGCATCCATTGTTTTATCGTCCATGGCAAACTCTTCAAAAGTTAGTTCTTTTGTGTATCTCTCGATCTTATCTAGAGAGTTCAATATGTCTTCAAGATAATCCTTATACTCTCGCGACATATTTCGTACTCCCGAGAATGTACTCCTTCATATGCGGTTTAACGGCATCCTTTATGACCAGATCGACGTCTCTTTCGAAAAGGTCTTCCAGGAAGAACTTAAGGCCCATGTAATTATCGAAATTTTTCTCTCCATCTTTGAATTCAACGAGTATGTCTATATCGCTGTCTCCCCTTTGTTTCCCTCCGAGATAAGAACCGAATAAACCTATCTCCTTTACACCGAAATTGGAGATGTTCTTACGATGTTTTTCCATCTCTTTGATTATCGCATCTTCATCGAGTTCCATCGTATCTGTATCTACCTTCGAGGCTTTATGGTTTTCGGAGGATATGAAAAGCGTGTGATACGCAGGACCAAAATCTTTATAACGTAGTACTGTACTATTTTACTACGGTGTTATCATGTCAACCGCATCCATAACAAAGGTCACTAGAAAATTTCAAATAACCGTTCCCAAGGAGATAAGAGAGAGTTTATCGATACATCAGGGAGATTATCTTGCTGTCATAACCAACGGGGATGAGCTTATACTAAAAAAATTGGAACTCCCTGAATGGGACGAGATATTCGAGAAGGGTGAAAAAAGTGCCTCTGAAAAGGGGATTACAAGAGAACAGATCATAGAAGCCGTCAGGAAGGAGCGTAAGGGATGAAGGTCTTCTTTGACACAAACGTTATCTGCATATTATTTTGATGGTAACGAAAGAAGAACATTAATGATGATCATCGGATCGCAACACATACCTGTCATATCCACTCAGGTTATTACTGAGATACAGAAAGTAATGAAAGATAAATTCCAGGAGAAAGAAAGGGATGTAGAGGCCTTTATAGAGAGATTACTGGCAGATGTTGGGTTGGTGCGTGATTATAAGATCGAAGTCGATATCAAAGATGAGTTAGATAAAAACATAATAGGTTCTTCCATCATCTCCGGTTGCGACATACTGGTTACAGGTGACAAAGAGATCATCAATTGTGATATCAAAGACATACAAATAGTGAACGCCGGAGAACTCCTTGAACTATTGTTGTGAAAATGGAATCAATTTTGTTTTTCATTTTCTTCAAATCTTCGTTTCCATATCGAAACCCGTGAAAGGGTTCCAGTATCAGATCGTTCTTTTCTGTGGATGCTAAGACGATCCGCTCCAGTAAAGCTAATGGCTTCTGTGTCGGATGCTTTCCATGCTGTTTTCTATTCGGTGTGGTGGAGTTCGTCGATGGGCGAGTATCGGATCAAGTAGGGGGTTGTTTGTTAGAGTTTGAGAGAGGAGTTGGGAGAAGGGGGACATCACTAAACTCGCCCACGTTCCCTCGCCGATCGTCCTCCTTGCTCTGGAGGGGAAAGCTTTGAGACATACACTTTCATACGATTTTAAACAGAAAAATTATATTTCACTCGTAGACACGTTTTGTAATCTGGATGTGCATTATGATTTAGTGTGAGTCGAATGAACACATCAGGGATAGAAAAAAGCTTGTCGAAATGGACAAACAACTTCATGACATCTTGAACATGATCGAAGAAAGAAAAAAAGGAAGGAGTTGTAGAAGCCGCCATCGGTGCTTGGGGACATGGCGTGGATCGTGTGGAATTTGCTAGGAAGTTAAGAAAATCCACAAGGACAGATAGATCATCATGAACCCTCTGTTTTTATAGATGTACACCGTCTAAATACTATATCTTTCTGTCCTCTTGTTGGATGGAACCTTTCTGATCTGATCGATCAGGTCAAGCACGTTTTCCATGAACCATCTACCTTCTTCCAAGCTTTCTTCGGCCTGAAAACGCTCTGTGGATAAAGCGATACCATAAGCGGTTCGCTCTCTTCTATCCTTCATTGTCCGGGCATCGTCCACCATGCGTTTCTCCACTGCCCTTAACCTCTGAATGACGATGATCCTCCTGTTTACGAGTACATCTTTCTTTCTGTAGAAAAAATGTTCCAGAGCAGCGATGGCACAGGAATGATTTTTACTTGTATAACCGATGGATACAAGCAGTGCGAGTATGGAGTGATATATACCATAATACGAAGCTATTATCGCCCAATCGTAGAACAACATTTCAGTTTCATCGTCTATCTCGGTACTCAGGGTGTCAAGATGGGTTAATCGGTGGGGATCCACGCTGTTTTCTTTTAAAAAATCATCAGAATCCTTTATCAATTTACTTGCCAGTCTAAAATGATGTCTGGCTCTGATCAAATATTTATCCGCTAGAGGATCATCCGGTTTTACTTCCTTCAAACCACCTTCAATATCTTCTAAACATCGTTTCACGAACTTCTTTTCTCATCTGTTTGAATGTAATTCTAAGGTAATTTTCTAATCCGTATATAGGTATACCTTCTTTGAGTATATTCAGATACAGTAAGCTGCCGTTGTTCAGTTCTGATATGAACGTATCTTCGGTGATGATAGTAGGGGAGATATCGTGGGAATAAGATGCATTTATGGCCGAGCTTACCTGCTCGATCTTCTTTGTATGTGTCAAATCATCCGTTATTAGCAGCAGATCAAGGTCACTCCTTTTTTCCTGTTCACCCTTTGCCACACTTCCGAAGAGTACGATGGATAGGATCTTACTGCCCATGGCCTTCTCGCAGGAATCTGCGAAGGATCTCAATTGTTTATGTAAAGAAGGGTAGTTTTCCTTTATACGGTCAAATTCTATCGCCAACGCCAGGGCACAATGGTGTATCACCAGTGAATTATCGTAATTTAAGGAGAATAAAGTTTGGTTGCCCTGTTCTCGTCTCTTAACGATATCTCTTTCATTCAGTTTGGCAAGAATTCTGCCGGTGGTGCTTTTACTTACACCGGTGTTCCTGGCGATACTTCTCAAATGAGGTAGCGAGTCAAAATTCCTGAATAAGTACAAGATCATCTTCAAAGTCTTTTCATCGCCAATATCCGCTGACATCACAGATCGATGTAAACAGTAGATTATAAATTTTGTCCCAATTATAGGACAATCAGGTGTTTGGAAAGGAGTTGAAGGAGACATCCCTAAACCCGCCCGTACTCCCATTTACCCTGAAATCATCGTCTATTTCCTCTACATCCAAAGAACTGATCTCGATGTTTTGATGATCTTCAAAATCTTTTAAGAAATGCATTTGGTGTCAATATCTCGTCAAAATCCTCGAAGGGAAAATCTTTGAGGTCGCTGGTTACCAGTATATCAACTTCCTCTAATAAATAAGCGGCCATTATTGGGGCATCTTTACTTTCTCCTACCAATTTCTCGGTAGATTCAAGATTCATGACCCATCTGTCTTCGGTTATGATATATGCATCTCTTAGATATTCTATCGCTTGAAATGCATTTTCCCTTCTTTCTCTAGTATAATCGTTGATATGTGCTGTAAGTTCTTCTAGAATATAATCCGTAATAACGAGTGTAAAGTTTCCTTCGTATATCTTTACCAAAACCTTGAATGGGGCACCGGTCCAACCCAAGGCTGAGAACAGAGTTGATGTATCAACAAGAACTCTTTTTGTGTTTCTCATACTTTTTATCTCTGATCTTATCCAGTTTCCTCAATTCGTCTTCTTCGTCCAAACCTTCAGTCGCCTCTCTCATATGAACTATCGCCTCTAAGATGTAACTTTTCCTGACTTTGTCTCTGATAGCTTCGCTCTTATTGGGGTATTTCCCTTGCGCTACTTCTTTTTCGATCCTCCGCAAATCTTCGGGAGGAAAGCGTACCTGTACTTTTTCCATTAGACTACACCTGTACTACAATAGTACTCCTATAGTATAAGTAAATTTTGCTGAAAATTCAAAAGTATCAGGAAGAAGCGTAAGGGGTGAATATCTTCTTTGACTTGAACATGATGATTTCCGCATATCATTTTGATGTTTACCGTATCCTTGTTATCATTCTATCTTGATGAAGAGTTCGGGAAAAGGAGTTGGAGGGGACATCTAATAAACTCAATCAACGATCTCATCTACCCGTCATCTCTCAAACG
>JAFDUB010000108.1 GCA_019594025.1 Thermoplasmata archaeon | reverse complement strand
TATCGTCTTTAAGAAGGGGGCGGCAAACATCATCCATCAGTCTATAGCTCGGGAAGAAAACGATGGTGTTCCGTTTTATCTCATTCAATACACTCTTCAACATATCTCTTATCTTGGTAACCATGCTGTCGTCCCGAGCTAGAACTTCGTAGCGTGTAGTTATTTCCCTAACATAATAAAGCACCCTGTTTTCCTGAGGAAAGGGAGGAGGATATATCTTGGTAACGGTGTCGAATGGGAGGCCGATAGAATCCCGGTACTCGTCAAGCGGTTCAAGTGTACCGGACATATGAATACTGGTATGGCAGTGATTCAAGCACTCGGTCACTTGACTGGGGTCCAGACAGAACCCTTCTATCGAAGGATTACTGCCGCCTTTAACGAGCTTTATGTAGTGGGCTCTTTCCATATTTATCCAGAACCGTAGAAAATCTGCCATTGAACTCATGTAAGACCGGGGTAATTTTTTCTTCTCCCTCTTATCCTGCTGTACCAGTTCTCCGTGAAGTTTTAGATCCCTGACCATGTCTCTTATGTCGTTGGTGTTCACTTTCAGTTCGTGCATGAGTTCGGTCCTTAATTCGTTAGGGGGTACCAGACCGTCGTCGTCCACAACGTATTCTCTAACCATCTCGTTTATTATGGTAGAGAGTGTTCTGCAGAGATGTGAAGTGGATATATCCGGCCCTACATCGGGATCTCCTCTCTCTATACTTTCAGAGATGGTCCTCTCTATACTTATCTGGCTCATATCTCCCGATGCTAGCTCTCGTGCATAATCCGGAAGGTTGTGTGCCTCGTCGACCACCACTATCAAATCGTCTATCTCGACTCCCATCCATTCCAGTAACCGTCGTCTTATGAAGGGGACGAAAAAGTAAACGTAGGGGGCGGTGACTAAAAGAGCGTCGTTTACCAGTATCTTCGCAGCCTCGTAGGGACAGACATTCAGCTCAGCGCACTTGTTCATGAATTCATCGCCGGTGGGGATGTTCTCTTTAGCCCATCTTTTAAGCTCTTCAAAAGGCGAGGTGAGTAAACCCGCGTAGTATGGACAGCTGAATTTTTTTGAATCCTCCGCCATCTGCTGGCGAACTTCTTTTTTTCTGTCACTGCAGTACTTTGAGAGTTCATCCGCACTACCCTGAGAAAGCTCTTCGTCTTCAAGAGCTATGATGCATGTGTTGTTACGTCCCTGTATACCTATACCAAAATAGTTGCACATCCGTCTCAACTCCAGCAATACCTGTTTCTGCTGAGAGTTGGTTCTGGTTAGATATAGGACTTTTTTTTCCTCTTTTTCGGCATATTCAACAACTGGTGCAAGGGTGCACACCGTTTTTCCCGAACCCGTGGACGCTTGATATACAAGAGGGACTCCATTTTCAACACTGGAGTGGATGTCGTCCATAATATCTGCCTGTTTTTTTCTAGGGGTGTATGGGAAAAGGGGATGTTCGGATAGTACCATCTTTTTCGAGTCATTATTGTTGTTGCACTTAAATAAGTTCGCTAGAGGGGTGCATGAAAGTGAGGCGTAAACCTCTAATAACAGCCTGTTAGTAATAGCTAGATTACATGTCTAAAAAAGTGGAATCGGCCTTGGAACTAATCGGAGATACTCCTTTGGTTAAGATCAACAAGTTAAATCCAAACAAAAACGTCGAAATCTACGCTAAGCTAGAGAAACTAAATCCGATGGGTTCGGTAAAGGACAGAATATCGTACTATATGATAGAGCATGCTGAGATAGAAGGAAAGATCAAGAAAGATACCATAGTGGTGGAAGCCACCAGCGGTAATACGGGATTGGGGCTGGCTATGGTATGTGCTATAAAGGGATACCATCTTCACCTCACCATGTCACGAGGGGTGAGCATCGAAAGAGTGCGTATGCTAACCGCCTTGGGTGCGGAGATCGAGTTTACACCGGAGGATGAAGGAACGAACGGTGCTATCAAAAGAGCGGTGGAACTGTCGGAAGAAGATGGATACTGGAGACCGAACCAGTTCGATAACCCGGTCAATGTGCTGGCTCACTACGAAACCACCGGTAAAGAGATAATAGATGCGGTCGGTGACGATATCACACATTTCGTAGCGGGTATGGGAACTACCGGGACGTTGATGGGCATTTCGAAAAGGTTGAAAGAGTACAATCCTGAGATAAAGGTAATAGGAGTTGAACCGAATCCAAACTACTGTATACAGGGTTTGAAAAATATGGAGGAAGACATCGTACCAAAGATCTACGATCCAAGTAAGTTAGACGAGGTAAGAAGGGTAGAGGACGAAGACGCCTTTGAAACCGCTAGGAAGTTAGCTATAAAAGAAGGACTCTTTGTAGGTATGAGCTCTGGTGCGGCGATGCACATAGCTTCGGAAGTTGCTGCCGAGCTTGATAGAGGTATGGTGGTAACACTGTTTCCGGATGGTGGAGAAAAGTACTTCAGTACGCCTCTCTTCGATGCAGCCGAGTGCCTTAGATGTGTGAGAGAACATGGAGATTTGGATGCACATCCACCCATGAATCTCTCTCAGTATCTGGAAGAATTGAACGAGATGATAAAGAAAAATTCCATATGAGGACGATAATATGAACGATAAGAGTACTTTCGACGTGAACGTTAAACACATAGAAAATATGAAGTTCCAAGTATCCTTCGATCATGAAGAGATGGGAACTATAACAACAGATGAAACTGAAGACATAGGGGGCGATGGTACGGGACCTAGTCCGGGTAGGCTTCTTGCTGCTGCCACCTTGAACTGCATGATGGCTAGTTTTTTATTCTGTTTGAATAAAAAGAGGATTGAAATAGAGGGATTTGAAGGCAATATCAGTGGAACCGTGGAAAGGGTCGAAGGTAGATGGAGGATAACTAAATTGGACGCCGTGTTGAGACCTGAAGCGGAAGATAAGGAAAGGATACAGCAGTGTATCAAAATATTCGAGGACTACTGCATCGTAACTCAGAGTGTAAAAAACGGTATAGACATCGATGTTAAGGTTGAAGTATGACTATAGAAGAACGGATATCGAACTGCACCCGCTGCAGATTGTACAAAAACAGAACCAATGCGGTACCGGGCGAGGGTACTTATGACGGAGAAATTGTGTTTATAGGTGAAGGGCCTGGGAAAAAGGAAGATGAACTTGGAAGACCCTTCGTCGGGCGGGCGGGGGAGTTGTTGGACGAACTGCTTTTTGTAGCCGGTTTAAAACGAGAGGATGTATTCATTACCAACGTGGTAAAATGCAGACCGCCGGATAACCGAGACCCGCGTAAAGACGAGAAGAAGGCCTGCCTGCCATACTTGAGAAAACAGCTGGAAATGATCAAGCCAAGAGTGATTTGCACGCTTGGTAATCATGCAACCTCCCACTTTTTAGGAAGTGGAGGTATCAGCAAAAAGCACGGTAAAGTGTTTGAAAAAGACGGTCTAACAATAGTTCCACTCTATCATCCCGCAGCCGCCCTCTACAATCCCAATCTGAAAGAGGTTATGGAAGAGGATTTTAAATTCATAAAAAATAAGATACTTACGTAAGTAAATTTTATTTATAGGCGCCCCTTAGAGCGTATCCGCTTCGGGCCCATGGCTTAGGTTGGTTATAGCGTCCGGCTGATAACCGGGAGGTCGAGAGTTCGAATCTCTCTGGGCCCACTTTTTATCTATTTTTGATGCATTAACTTCAATATCACGTATGCACCGTAAATTTCTTTGAGCTTTGACTGTATCTTTTCTTGTACTTTGTCGGTATCCTTTATTCTATACTGTTTTGTTTTTATTCCCTCTTTAACTGTAAGAAACCCCTTTTCTTCAAGGCGGTGAAGAGAAGGATATACTATGCTAGAACTCAAATCAAGTCCGAAGTATTTATTGAGCTCGTTCATCAACACTTTACCACTGGCTCCGTTGTTTAGAGATATCAGCATTAGTAAAATCTCATCCAACATCCACTCGCGAACCACCCTGTTCAGATTGTTCTTGTCGAATATGCCTTTTACAAAAGATGGGACCGATTCAGGAGGAGAACCCATCCTTAAACCGATAAGCGATTCTTCCACCTTCTTCAACTCACCTAAAACGGTTTCGAAGGAGTTAAGATCGATGATAGATATTAAGCTGGATCCGTCCTCGCTGCATGAAAACGAGGCGCATACGAATTTTTCGTCACTATATTTGGTTTTCAAATGAAAGGTGTAAGAATTTGGAGCGAGAGATGGATCAATCAATATGAGTTTGTGGTGTTTCTTTATCCTATCTTTCTCGTCCTCTCGAACGAAGTCCAACCAGTTCTTTTTATTTTCTACATGTTTCCGCCGGTAAGAAGTAAAAGTTTCAAAGGACTCGTTTATTTGTGTTATTGTCATATCCTCCTTTAAAGAGACCATGGCTACACCCATGTTGTTGAAAATGTTCCTAAATTTACTTTCTATTCGTTTATAATTTCTTATTTTCTCCTCCTGCCGTTCACGCTCTTTTCTATGTTTTATCTCCTGCTCTATAGCTTGAGCCAACATCTCGTACTGAGTTGTGGGATCGCCACCTTTGCGAATGTAGCGATTTGCGCCCATGTTTAACGCCTTCATAGCTACCTCCTCCCTACCCTTCCCTGTAAATAGTATGAAAGGGATATCGCCGTGATTTTCCCGCACCTCTTGTAAGAGTTCGATGCCGTCCATTTCGGGCATTAGGTAGTCAGATACAATCGCGTCGACTTTCTCATTGTCGAGGATGTTTAGAGCTTTTCGTGCAGAATCTGCGGTTTTTATTTCCATATCGGACCATTTTGTCTCTAAAACATATTTAGCCTGGTCGAGAAAACCGTGGTCGTCATCAACGAATAGTACATTCATTTTTCTCCCTAAACTAATATGAAAGTAGTTCTACTTATAATTTTTTAACAAGTTTAGAAAAAAAAGAGGAGGAGAAATTATCGTTATTATTGATTGGTGAAATTTCTGCTTATGTCTACCCTTCAGTCATCTCCATCACTTTATCCATGTCCAGCCCGTTTTCGACGTAAACCGCCCCCTTATTCATGTCGGAGATCGCCACGACTTCGTACTCAAAATCGTACCTTTCCTTCAGTTCCTGCTCT
>JAFDUB010000057.1 GCA_019594025.1 Thermoplasmata archaeon | reverse complement strand
TACATTATTGGAGGTTAAAGGAGAATAAAATTCAAAGTGTTTTGGAAGAGGAAGAGGCCTCTGAAATACCAGAGGATGATGATAAAACGATATATTCCGAACTGTCCGATAGTGTTTGGAAAAGAGTTAAAGATTGAAATGTCTTCGTCCAACCCACTGCGAAAAAAAGAGCTGGAGATTTGGCTGCAGCAGGTTCCTTTACCTGAAAAACCAATACCTGAGCTTGAGCAATACACAACACCGGCGACTATCGCCGCGGATATACTGTTTACAGCTTATTCTCTCGACGACATCTATAAGAAAGAGGTTGTGGACCTCGGGTGTGGCACGGGTATTTTCACATTGGGTGCAGCCTATGCAGGTGCTAAAAAGGCCATGGGGTTCGACGTCGATGAAGATTCCATTTATAAAGCTAAGAAAGCCGCCAAAAGCTTAGGTGTTTCGGACTGGTGCAGTTTCACTGTTTCTCCGGTTGAATCGGTGGATATCAAGGGAGACACTGTAATAATGAACCCCCCCTTCGGATCTCAAAAAAAGGGAGCCGATTTACCTTTCCTTGATACCGCCTTTCGTGTCGCACCGAGGATATACAGTATTCACAATGCTAGAAGTGAGGATTTTATCCGTAGATACATTAACCAGCATGGATACCATGTCTTTGGGGAAAAAAGATATATGTTTCCAGTTAATAGGCTATTTGGGTTTCATAAAAAAGATAGAAAAGTATTTGAAACCGTGTTGTTTATGTTTGAGAGGAATTAAAATGGAAGAATTAAAGGACAAGCTGGTTGTTCCCGGCGACAAGGTAGGCACGCATGAAGAATGGATGCCTGGAGAAGGAACTTACGAAGAGAGCGGCATTATATATTCAAAGACCTTTGGTAGGCTTGAATATGATGAAGATAGATTAGAAGCCAATGTTAGACCCTTCAATCCTGTAACTGAGGTAGAGGAGGGGGACATAATATACGGCACTGTAAGAAACAAAAGGAAGTCCATTGCCACCGTTGACATTGCCCTCGTTGAAGGTAGTAACCGAGGTATAGCTATGGATATGGAAGGTACGCTTCACATCTCCAAAATCTCTGATGATTATACTGAAAATATAGAAGATAATTATCTGAAGGGAGATGTTGTTAGAGCTAAAGTAACCCAGATTTCACCATCTATACAGCTGACTACAATCGGTTCCGATTTGGGGGTAGTTAGAGGTTATTGTTTCAATTGTAGAAGGGGTATGGAGCGAACCCGTGACACTCTTTATTGTTCTTACTGTGATCGAAGAGAAAGGCGTAAGATTTCCAACTTATATGGGCATATAACCCTCAAGAGTAAATAAAGAGGTACAAAATTTGTCAAAAATAAACAAGACTCTGGTCGCCATCGAAGAAAAAAGAAAATGGGAAAAACGAGAAGAAGAGCTTCTTGAGCGTATGGAGTCATTAAAAGATAAAAAAAAGAAATGCCTTCAGCGTATAAAAGAACTTAAAGAAGAAATGAAAGAATGTGAACAAAGTATCTATGCAATGTCTAAGGATACCCGAGATCTACCTCGTGATATCCGGAGAGCGGATAACGTGGTTAGGTGAGTAGCATTGGATGAACGCAATATTTATGGATTAAAGGAAAGGATGCGTGAAATAAGGGAAGATATAGGCCGTCTGCAGAATGAATTGGATGAGCTTGAGGAGGAAGAAAAACGCCTTTCTAAGGAATTAGAGAGAGTTAGAAATTACGTTATTTACTACGGTTCGTTAGTATCAGACATGAAAAAGCGCATGCAGGGACGGGGGAATCTGAACGTATTTGATTTCCTTTGATGTCGCTGGTCAAAGCTTAAATATATAAAACCTATTTAAGATGAAAGAACAAGTTCTCAAAATAGAAGACAGGAGCGTGTAACCATCAACATAAGACCGGAAGTTCAAGGAATATTTGAGAAGCATTATGACGACATAGTTGAAGCTATGGTTTTAGCCTCGAAAAACGGTATACCATTAGCTTCCCTTTTGGATCGATCAGAAAAAAACGAGAGTTTTGGAGCGTTGACCGCCACTATTTTTGGTGCGTCTGATGTTATATTAACCAGTTTTGACAAATCCAGTCCGACTATGGTAGAAATAAATTCCAAGGATACAGTGTTGCTTGTAAAGGAAGTAGGTAATAGTGCGGTACTTGCAGTAATGGGTGCTTCTTCTGGGGAAAAAACACTGATTACCATAATAAATTCTGTCTCTGAGGAAATAGAAAATTCAACGAGTTTTAAAAGATAAAGAGGTGTCCGATATGGAAACATCTAAAGAATCCAAGGAAGAAAAAAAAGACGAAAAACAGAAAACTCCCAAAGGCCGTATGGTGATTCCACCTGAGGTTATAGAATTCATAAAAAGAAAAGACGGGTCGTCCCTGCTGGTTAAGGGAACCGCGGGAACAGGTAAGACTACTCTCTCTTTACAATTTATAGAGGAAGTCGGGGATCCAGACCGGAGCTTTTATCTATCCACGAGGGTGTCTGACGAGAGCCTTTACAATCAGTTTCCATGGCTTGAAGAAAAAGAGATGAAAAACCGTATCGTCGATTCAAGCAAAGTATTCTTAGAAGCGATATATGAGGATGAAGAGGAAGAAGAGCCAGAACTTCCTGAAGCTGAAAGAAAAAAGCTGAAATCCGCACAAGAATTTCTGGGAAGCATTGATGAAGAAAGGATACCTACAGAAGTTGACCGCACTCGTTTGAAAGGCTTAGACCGGAAGATACCCGGACTTGAAAGGGTATACGATAGAATAGACAGTATACTTCCCGAAAGAACCATGCTGGTTATCGACAGCGTTGAAGGTTTGACACACAAATACGGATTAGATCCGGAGACTTTTATAATGACTCTCCAGAAGGACTTGGTTGAAAATTCCAAGACCAATCTTATACTGGTACTTGAAAAGGAAGAGGCAAAAGAGTTGGAATACCTGGTGGACGGAGTTTTAAAACTGAATCGTTTCCACCTCGAGAATAGGGATGTCAGAGAAATCAGGCTCCTAAAACTTAGAGGTGTGGGTATCGGACAACCTGGTTATCTGATGACATTGGCCGGTGGAAGATTCACTTGCTTTGAGCCCTTCCGTGCTATAGTAGAAACTCATAGAGAATGGGAGCCGATAGAAGGCGGCGAAGATAGGTATAGTACCGGAACCAAAGACCTTGACGCCCTCCTTGAAGGAGGATTCCCTAAAGGAAGTTACAACGTCTTTGAGGTGGATGAGGATGTCAGTACGGAGGAATATTTCTCCGTAATACGACCAATATTCCTCAACACACTTTCAAGAAACATGGGTGTTTTAGCCATCCTTTCCGGTGGAACACATCCCGATAATTTGAAAGACGATTTGACCCGCTTTATTTCTGAGGGTAAATTCGATAAAAAATTCCGAATAGTCGATTATTTCTCACCACAATCCGACAAACCATACATGATGGCCCTCGGTGGAAAGAAACGAGACGAAGTCGGAAAGATATACAACAAACATATTAGCGACATAAGCGACGAAGGCAAATCACCCATACTAGATTATACGGGTTTCGATACACTTGAGTATTTAATGGGAAATGAGATCGCCATCAAAGACCTCTTGGAAGCGGTTGCGAATACGAAGGTGTCTCACAACCTCGGTATCGGAATAATCAAACACGGATTGAAACTTACCAGTGAAATAAAAAACATGGCGGACAATTACTTTGTAATAAGCAGCATAAACAACACTCCCTGCATCTACGGCATAAAGCCAAAAACAGGACTGTATGCGATTATCACTGATCCGGAAAGGGGTATACCTTACATATCACTTGTCCCAATACGCTGAGGCTCAGAAACCGTGTTCTCCTTTCAAGGGGACGAAAAGTACTCCCCCTAAGTCCTCTTTTTTTATCTTGTCCTCTGTTCTTGTTAGCCTGTATAGAGTCTGGTAATACCTCCCTCCAACAGGGATAAGCATCTTACCTCCTACCTTTAACTGCTTGATAAGAGGTGTAGGAACCGATGGAGCCCCACATGCCACAGATATTCTGTAGTAAGGTGACTGCTCTTCGTAACCTTTTGAACCATCTGCGACCACCAGCTTTATGTTATTGTAGTTAAGTCGGTTGAGCACTTTTCTACCCTTTTCAGCCAGTTCGGGTAACCTTTCGACGGATATAACCTGACCGGAATCCCCAACTATACGAGAGATCACAGCGGCGTGGTATCCCCTTCCCCCTCCAACCTCGAGAACCTTCATGCCTTCTTTCAAGTCTAATTCCTCCACCATCATCGCCACCATATGAGGTGCGGAGATAGTCTGCCCGCTTCCGATGGGGAGAGGTGCGTCGACATAAGCCTTGTGTGTCATGGAACGAGGTATAAAAAGATGCCTGGGTACGGCCCCCACAGCATCAGCCACCTTTTTACTTCGTATATATCCTGTTTTCTTAAGTCGTTCTACCAATTTCTTTCTTTCCTCTAACAGATCATCTTTCATCTTTTCATCTCCATCCATACGTCGACGAAGTTGTCAACCGCTTTATCTACAAAGGAGTCTTGATAGGTAATAAGAACCTGGGCGACTTTTTTTGGTTCTACACACACGAAATACTTCTTTCGTCCCTTTTTTATACCCTCGATCAACTTCAACTTGACGAGTTTTTTAAGATGAAAGGACAGTGTTGATTTTGAAACATCGAAGTACTCATGCAGCGTTCCGAAGTTTTTTTCACCTTCCTCCAGTAAAATTAAAAGAACTTTTCGAGGAATATCTTGCCTTAGTATAGAAAGCATCTTTCTATCCGGATAACTAACTTCGTCGTCGACAAAATACCTTTTTTTGTTGCTTATGGACTCCCACGCTATAAGATTGTTATCTTCTAAATATCTGAGATGATACTCTAGCTGGCCGGTTGGCATCTCCAGTTTTTTCTGTATCTCCCTCATGTAAGTCCCAGGTTTATCTGAAATGATGTCGAATATCTCTTTACGGCTTTCCAGGTCCAGAGCGTCATCCTTTTTGTTCATCTTGGGTATTCACTCCTTAACGATTGAAAGGTACAACAAAATCACTATAATCAGATCTACTACAAGCATATACAGCTCCGGCTGAACCGTCAAATCGATCACGGCAAATGCAGAAAGAATGGCATATATCCCTTTAAAGGTGAATATAAGGAATGCTAGAGAAATAAGCAGGAGCTTACGTTTTCCAGTTCGCCTGTAGCTAATTAGACCGACCAGCGCCTGAATACATGCGAATCCTGCAAGACAAACCGCTACGAGTGTATATATCATATTATCACAGTCCTACCGAATGCTTCATGTACTTATAGACTTTTTCTTACATGATTGTTAAATACTTGATAATAAATTAGTAAGTCCGGTGCATATTTATGACTGAGATTCCAAAAACACATCCCAGATATGAATCACTTAGGGTCCGAGAGCTGCTCGTTGAAGGAGTCGAATACGGCATTACATCGAAGGCGGGATTGATTGCCCATGGACGAGGGGAGGCCTTCGACTATCTCATCGGTGAGAAAACAATTGAGCCGGCAAGGCTGGCTGAACGAGCGGCACTAGCAGCACTCTTCTCTGCAAGGAATCCGGTGATATCTGTGAATGGAAACGTGGTTGCCCTGGTTCCCGAAGAGACGGTGAAGCTTGCGGAGCGATCGGATGCTAAAATCGAAGTCAATCTGTTTCATCGTACGGAGGAACGGATGCACCGCATATCATCGAGGTTAGAGGAGTACGGAGGCGAGAACATATTAGGTCTCCAACCGGACGCTGAGATACCTGGCTTGGACCATGCAAGAGGATTGTGCAGTGAAGAGGGAATTTATTCGTCGGACGTTGTTTTGGTTCCTCTGGAGGACGGGGACCGGGCCCAGGCGCTTTCGAAGATGGGTAAAACGGTGGTAACGGTTGATTTGAATCCGCTGTCCCGGACCTCGAGAACCGCCGACATAACTATTGTGGATAACATAACTCGAGCCTTCTCAAATATGCGGGAACTGGAACCGTTAGGTGGCAGCTTTGACAACGATAAAAATCTATCAAAGGTTCTTGACTTCATGTCTAACAGATTATCTGAATTAAGTGAGAAGGGTTTGCAGAAAAGATAAATCCTACTTCTACCTTCGGAACAATGATACGATGAGCGATTTATCAGAAATAGGAACCAAGAGGCTTGAATGGGCACGAGAACACATGAAGGTTATGCATAGGGTGAGAGAAGAAGTGAAGTCCAGAGGGTATCTTGAAGATGTGAACATATCCATGGCCCTCCACGTGGAGGCGAAAACAGGTATCCTCGGACTTTCGTTAAGAGAGGCGGGTGCGAATGTGAAGATGGCGAGCTGCAATCCTTTATCTACAGACGATTCGGTGGCCGAAGCACTGCGGGAAGAGTATGGCATGGATGTGTACGCCAAGCGTGGAGAGAGCAGCAGCGAATATTACGATAATTTGAATAGAACTCTAGAGCATAAGCCTAGTGTAGTGATAGACGACGGCGGCGATTTGATATCTTTGGTTCATACCGAACGGAGAGATCTTCTAGATGGAATCATCGGTGGTGCAGAGGAGACCACTACCGGTATCGTACGGTTGAGGGCTATGGAAAAGGACGGTGAACTCAAGTTTCCAGTGATGTCGGTTAATGATGCATATATGAAACATCTCTTCGACAACAGGTACGGCACAGGCCAGTCCACTATAGATGGTTTAATGACCGCCACAAACCTCCAGCTCAGCGGTAAGAACTTTTTGGTCGGAGGTTACGGCTGGTGCGGAAGGGGTATAGCGATGAGGGCAAGGGGTATGGGTGCTCAGGTATTGGTTTCCGAGGTAGATCCCATCAGAGCCGTGGAAGCAAGGATGGAAGGTTTTGAAGTATTACCTATGGTCGAGGGGATGAAAAAGGCGGATTTCGTGGTAACGTCCACCGGCTGTAAGGACGTTGTTAACAGGGAATCTATCGAATCGGCCAAAGACGGATGTGTGATGGCAAATTCCGGTCACTTCAATAACGAGATATCCAGACCGGCTTTGGAGGAATTATCGGTGTCCTCAAAAGAGGTGAGAGACGATGTTATCGGTTATGAGATGCAGGACGGTCGGACGTTGTATCTGATAGCCGACGGAAGGTTGGTAAATCTAGCGGTCGGGCAGGGCCATCCGGTGGAGATAATGGACATGAGCTTCGCTCTGCAGATGCTGGCAGCCGAGTACGTTGTACGTAACCCGGATATGGAACCGGGTGTTCATCGGATACCAAGAGAGTTAGATGAAATGGTTGCAAGGTTGCGATTGAAGGCCGACGGTATATCAATCGACGAGCTTACCAAAGAGCAGGTGGAATACATGACCGGCTGGAAAGAGGGGACGTGAAATGATAATGGATGTTCGGATATACTCATAAATTTCTTGATAATTCTAGGTTCGGCAGTTATGGTCAGTATACCTATTCTAATGGGTCTGCATTATCTATTCCATAAAAAAGCTGAAGATTCGGACTCCTATTGGTTATCACGTATATAGTGTGGGCCATCGGTGTTGATCATCAACCGTGGGAAAAATGGGGCTCCATCCTAACGTTAGTAATTATAGCTATGGTGTTGACCGCAGCTATCTCTACTCATATAAGACGTTATTTCAAAGCCAAGAGAGAAGCTTCTTAAATCAGGGTTATATCGACGGCTTCAGCGCTCTGGATACCTTCTATGGTCTTCAGTTTCTCTTCCAGGTCGTTGACTATTCCTCCGGCGTCCGGTATCACCGCGGTGGCTTTAAGTGCTTTCAGACCGAAGGCGACTTTTTCGATCGAACTTCCTCTATAAGTTCCGAATTCTTCGATTATCTCCTTCGCCTTCTGCTCGATAGCCTCTAAATCGGCCTTCGGATCTTCGGGCATTATACGGTAAACCAGCATCACATCCCCCATCTTAAGGCCCCCTGAATCCACAGTTTGGGCATTCATACCACTCGCCTTGGTCCCGGCAAACCTTACATCGGCCGATCTCGGTTTCCCCACACTCGGGGCATGGGAATATCGTGTTCTTTAGACCCACCAGCGTTAAGCCGCAGGAGCTGCAGTTGTAATCTTTCTTCATCTTTATCATCGGTTGCAAAATGAAGAACATATATAATCTTGTCGGATTGACAGGAATATTGTATTATCCGGAAAAAATTTCGTTGCTTTACTTTATAGAATCGTGGCCTCTCTCGGCTAAAACAGAACTATTTATCGCCTAGGTTGATACCGGTAGAAAAGAGAATCTTGCCGACATACTGATCGAAGAAACAAATATGATTAATTCTGATCAAATTCATCGGACTTCCCAGACACTGCCACCATGAACAGTATCAGAGCTATGAAAATAACGATCACCACAGCAACTAAGAGGAAGACCGGCCTTCCGACTTCCTCTTCCTCCTCGAACTCCTGCCACTGCAGGTATGGGTAGCCGTCGTTTCTATACTCTTCGATTTCCCAAATCTCGTCGAAGTCCCAGCCGGCGTCTATGTATGTACTCCTGGTCTGCATCTCTGCCGTGTTCAACCCAGTGGCGTCACCGGCGGTCTCATTCTGTCCGCTAGTTTCAACGTCCCAGAAGTTACCGTTCATGTTGTAATCACCGCTAGTGTCCACACTCCCGGCGAAGCCTTTGTTGGTAGGGTCCTCTGCATCTTCGTAATGTACGCTGCCCGTTGAGTAGCAGTTTATTATCTTTCCTTGAAAATTACGTCCGACGAAGCCGCCGAAGTCTGTGCTAGTTGAATCGGATTTGCGAGTTACGGTCCCCTTCGCATACGAGTTCTGTACAGTGCCTTCGAATAAGTTCGACCCGACGAGCCCACCTACTAGCCTGTCACCACTAACATCGCCTGTAGCATACGAGTTCTCTACCGTGCCTTCTTCGTTCCATCCCACGAGCCCGCCTACACTCCATCTGCCGCTCACGGTTCCAGTGGTATACGAGTTAAAAACCGTGCCCTCTTTCCTGTTTGACCCCACGAGCCCCCCAACTAACCTCTCACCGCTCACATTTACGGTGGCATACGATTTTTCCACATTACCGTCATTGTATCCCACGAGCCCGCCTACACTCCTTCCGCCGCTCAAATATCCCGTTGCATATGAGTTCTCAATCGTTCCGGCATTCGTTCCCACGAGTACACCTACTTGCCCAAATCCGTTCGAATTTGCATCAACAACACCTACATTTCGAACTGTTCCCTTTGGACCAACACATCCAAAAAGGCCTATATGAGCAGCGAAAGGTATATCGATATGCAAACCAGATATGACGAAACCATCACCCTCGAATTCCGCAGTAAGATAGGGTATGTATAAACCAGGTGTACTAGTCAGGTCTATATCTGCCGCCAATCTGAATTTATATCCTTCTCGGTCAGCAAAACCAAGAAGGTCGCGTAAGCCATCTGTACCGCTTATTTCATAGTTATCACCAACTGGTACCAGTGTATCAGCGTAATCAGATATGTTAAGTTGCATACCGTTATTAAACCAATCCTCGTATTGTTCATTGAAGATACCTCCTATGGTGATGTAATGGCCATCATTTATCATTACGGAATCGATATCGTAAAAACTGTTCTTCACCGTGCCTTCGTTCACTCCAACGAGTCCACCTACATACTCTTCACCGCTCACGCTTCCCGCAGCATAGGAATTGTTCACCGCGCCATCATTCACTCCAACGAGTCCGCCTACATTTTCGTTTCCGCTAACGGTTCCGGTTGCATACGAGTTCTCCACCGTGCCGTCGTTCCTTCCCACGAGTCCGCCTACAAACCAGCTACCGCTCACATATCCGGTGGCATAAGAGTTCTCGACTGTGCCCCTGTTGATCCCTACAAATCCTCCTACCACATAAGATCCACTAGTATTTCCTGTGAAATATGAGTTAGATATGTTTCCTTGATTGGATCCTACCAGCCCGCCTACCCGTTCAGTACCACTAATATTTCCTTTAGCATAAGAATTTGATATTAAGGCCATGTTACGGTTGGTCCCTACTAGTCCACCCACAGTACTTCTCCCTGTGATATTACCTACTGCAAATGAGTTGAATACTTTACCATCATTATGTCCTATTAATCCTCCGCCCCAAGAAGGTGGAGTAAAGGAGTGGGCGTGAATCGTAATTAGAGTTACATTTCCGATTGAATGTGAGTTGGACACCGTGCCACCATTGTTGAATCCCACTAGTCCGCCTACATAATATCCTCCGCTCACGGCTCCAAAGGCATACGAGTTCCCCACCGTGCCACCATTGTTGAATCCCACTAGTCCGCCTACATATATGTCACCGCTCACACTCCCCGTAACATAAGAGTTGTTCACCGCGCCTTCGTTCCGTCCCACGAGCCCGCCAACATAATTTTCCCCGGTGATGTTGTTGTTGATCAGGCCTACGTTTTTTAACTCCGTCCACCCAATGTAACCGAACAGACCGACATCGTTGCTATCCGGACGGTTGATATACAGCCCTGAGATCGTGTGATTCCTACCGTCGAAACTACCTATAAAAATATAGTTACCACTACCCACCGGCTCGAACCCAGCCCCATCGTTCCAATATCTGGTCGCACTCGCATCGATATCGTTCACCAGGACGTAATCCGCGGACAGGTCGTCCCT
>JAFDUB010000115.1 GCA_019594025.1 Thermoplasmata archaeon | reverse complement strand
CCGACTTTAAAGGAAAAGGTAAATTCTTATCTTAAAGAAGAAGGGTTGGAGTACAAAGGCAAGGTAAAGCATTACCATCTTTTAGATCTTCTACATGATGAAATCGGTACAGAAGTAATCAAAGAGCATATCAAAGAGCCCTTAGAAGGGCTCAACATAGCCGCACACTACGGCTGTCATCTTATCCGTCCCAACGATATTCCCAGACCTGACGATTCGGAGAATCCACAGAAGCTTGAGACTTTGCTAAAAACAATCGGTGCTGAGAGTGATTACTACAACGAAAAATTGGACTGCTGCGGTGCCCACATTCTATTGAATGAACAGGAATCCGCCCTTACCAAGACCGGACAGAAGCTGGAAGCCGTACAAAACCATGGATTCGACGGGATGACCACCATGTGTCCATGGGGACAGCGGATGTTCGACACAAAACAGGACAGCGCGGGACAAACAGTCGGCGCTTCGTTGAATATACCGGTTATTTATTATATACAGTTACTCGGTCTGGCCATGGGTAAAGAACCAGAGGCACTAGGTTTACACTTAAACAAAAGCCCGGTTGATAAGCTCGGTTCCAAGGAGGAGGACTGAACATGGCAAGAATCGGTGTTTTCATCTGCCACTGCGGAACCAATATAGGAGGAGTGGTTGACGTTGACGACTTAGTCAAATTCTCTTCAGAGTTAGACGACGTTGTTTACGCAGCGGATTACAAGTATATGTGCTCGGATCCCGGTGGAAAGGTGATCAAGGATGCAATAGAGGAGCACGACTTGAACCGTATCGTCGTCACGTCATGCAGTCCGCGTATGCACGAACCAACCTTCCAA
The DNA here is from genome assembly GCA_019594025.1 of Thermoplasmata archaeon. GTDB lineage: Archaea > Thermoplasmatota > Thermoplasmata > Halarchaeoplasmatales > Halarchaeoplasmataceae > Halarchaeoplasma. The sequence continues at coordinate 3,672 of JAFDUB010000115.1, read as the reverse complement.
TCGGTCATAGAAGATGCCGGACTTAATCGATTTTGCCTGGAGATGGCGAATATCAGAGAGCACTGTTCTTGGGTACACAAGGATGAAAAAGAAGAGGCAACTAAGAAGGCGAAGGACCTTGTGGCCATGGCTGTTAGGAAGGCAAATACCCTTGAAGCCCTGACCAGCTTCCAAAAAGATGTGGTCCACGATGCATTGGTCATCGGTGCCGGCATAGCCGGTATTCAAGCCTCCCTTGATCTAGCTAATACCGGTAAAAAGGTTTACTTGGTCGAGCGGGAGCCCAGTATCGGAGGGCGTATGGCCCAGTTGGACAAAACCTTCCCGACTTTGGACTGTTCTTCCTGCATATTAACTCCTAAGATGATGGACGTCGCCAGGCATCCGAATATTGAATTGCTCACATACTCAGAGGTTACCGAAGTAGACGGTAGCGTCGGAGATTTCAAGGTAAAGGTAAAACGAAAACCCACCTACGTTGATTGGGAAAAGTGCAACGGATGCGGCGAGTGTGGACAGGTATGCCGTATGAAAGACAAAGTTTTAGATAAATTTAACGAAGGGTTGGGCAAACGCTCAGCGATCTACGTACCATTTCAACAGGCGGTACCATTGAAATACACCATCGACCCATCCAAGTGTTTAATGCTACTCAGCGGTAAATGTGGAGACAGCCCACCCTGCCAAGATGTATGTGAACTGGGAGCCATAGACTACCAGCAAGAGGAAAAGATGATAGAACTTAACGTGGGAAGTATCGTAGTAGCCACAGGATACGACATGCTGGAAGCCAGCGATATGTACGAATACGGCTACAGTCAAAGCCCCGATATCATCACCAACCTGGAGTTTGAAAGGCTGATCAGCTCTTCCGGCCCCACCAGTGGTCATGTGCATCGTTTATCCGATGGTGAAGAGATAAAGAGTGTTTCTTTCGTACTATGTGCCGGCTCTAGGGATATGGATCACAAGGAATACTGCTGTCGTATAGGGTGCATGAGTGCTCTAAAGCAGGCATATTTGTTGAGAGATCATATGGGTGAAGACTTGGAGATAAACATATGTTATACCGATATACGTTCTTTTGGTAAAGGTTATGAGGAATTCTATCGTAGGATAAGAGACGGCAAATCAAATTTCATCAGAGGCCGTCCCTCAGAGATAAATGTAAAAGAGGATGGTAAACTGATCTACAATATCTTCGATACTTCCACACAAAAACTACTTGAAATAAATTCTGATATTATAGTGCTGGTACCTCCACTGATACCTAGAAATGATTCTAGTGAACTGAGCAGGATTCTGAGGATAACCGAAGGAGCCGATGGTTTCTTCCTTGAATCACATCCAAAGCTAAAGCCCTCCGATACCACCACCGACGGCGTCTTCATCGCAGGATGCTGTCAAGGACCTAAAGATATACCCGATGTGGTCGCACAGGCAAGCGGAGCTGCTGCAAAGGCCATGGGTATAATCAGCCGTGAAGAACTGGAAAGCGACCCCATGATAGCATGGGTAGACCCGGACATGTGCGTGGGTTGCGGTGTGTGTGTTGAGGTATGCCCCTATTCAGCTAGAGAGTTGAACGAAGTCACCGGTATCGCAGAGGTAGATGAAATATTGTGTACCGGTTGTGGTGGTTGTATCGCTGCATGCCCGTCGAATGCTTGCATACACAAGAACATGACCAAACAACAAATCCTGAGGATGATAGACGAGGTGATCTAAGATGGCATCTGAAGAAACAATAATAGAAAATAAATCAGTAAAAGGCTCGGTCATGGTTGTTGGCGGAGGAATATCCGGCATTCAATCTTCATTGGACCTTGCGGATTCCGGTTTCAAGGTTTACCTCGTTGATAAAGGTTTATCCATTGCCGGAAGGATGACTCAATTAGACAAGACCTTTCCAACTAATGATTGTTCCATGTGTATTTTAGCTCCCAAACTCGTAGCCACCGGTAGACACCCGAATATAGAGATAATCACCAATTCAGATCTGATAAAACTTGAAGGCGAGCCCGGTGATTTCACAGCTACCATAAACAAGCGTGCTAGGTCCATCGACGAAGAGTTATGTAATGGTTGTGGCCTTTGCGTTGAGAACTGCTTGGTTAGGTACAAACCTCAGATACCTGAACCACGTGATGCAAGGCAGGATATTGAACAAAAGAACATCGATAAGGTTGACGAACTTTTTAAGAAACATGGAAGGGAAAACGAATCACTGATACCGATAATGCAGGCCATCAATGAAGAGTACCGGTATCTACCCAAAGATATTCTAAGATATGTATCACAGGAATTGGGGATACCGTTTTCACAAGTATATCATGTTGTTACTTTTTACACATCATTTTCTTTAGAACCACGTGGAAAACATACCATCAAAGTTTGCATGGGTACCGCCTGTCATGTCAGAGGAAGTCCCAGGGTGCTGGATGAGATCGAACGTAAATTAAGGATCAAACCGGGTGAAACTACCGAAGATGGTTTATTTTCTCTCGAAGCCGTTAACTGCCTTGGTGCCTGTGCTTTAGGCCCTGTAGTAGTGGTGGATGATGAATATTACCCCGTATTACCATCAAAAGTAGACGATTTCATCAACGAGATAAAAAAGGAGGTTGAATAAAGTGCTTAAGAATCACAAGGATTTCTATACGTTACAGGAAAAGGTTACAAATAAAAGAGATCCCAACAGGCGGTTGATTACCGTTTGTAATGGAACAGGTTGCAACGCCCTAAAAGGTAAAAAGATAACAAACCTCCTTATGGATGAACTGAAAAAACAAGATATAACTGATATATCAGTACTCCCCACCGGATGTCATGGATTCTGCGAGCAAGGTCCGATCGTATTAATACAGCCCAAAAATATTTTTTATAAGACAGTAAAACCGGAACACATTGAACGGATCATTTCGGAAACCATCAAAGAGGGTAAGATAATAGAAGAACTACTGTACACCGACCCCAAATCTAACAAAACATTGGAATACGAAAAGGATATTCCGTTTTATAGTAGCCAAGAAAGACTTCTGTTCGGGTATAACGAGTTGATAGATCCTACTCGTATAGAAGATTATATCTCCATCAAGGGGTATAAAGCACTTGTACATATATTAGAAGAACAAATTCCTTCGTCGGATATTATCAATACAATCAAAGAGTCAGGTCTTAGAGGACGCGGAGGAGCCGGTTTTCCAACGGGGAGAAAGTGGGAAGCAGCATATAATAGTACCTCGGAAGACGGGATAAAATATGTTATCTGTAACGCAGACGAAGGGGATCCGGGTGCATATGCAAATCGGAGCCTTCTGGAGGGTAATCCACATAGCGTTCTTGAGGGTATGATAATCGGCGCCTATGCTATTGGTGCGGAACACGGCTACATCTATGTGAGAGCGGAATATCCCTTGGCTGTCGAGTACTTCGAGAAGGCGATCCAAAGTGCAAGAGAATTAGGTTTACTTGGCGAAAACATTCTCGGCAGTGATTTTTCATTTGATGTAAAGATCGCAAAAGGCGGCGGAGCTTTCGTTTGCGGTGAATCTACCGCACTTACAGCATCAATCGAGGGAAGACCCGGTGAACCAAGGGTCAAACACATACACAGTACCCAAAGCGGATTATGGAATAGGCCCACGGTTCTTAACAACGTGGAAACATGGG
>JAFDUB010000073.1 GCA_019594025.1 Thermoplasmata archaeon | reverse complement strand
TAGATCAAACACCAGAGGGCTTGTATAGTATAGAAGTTTGGTGGAAGGGAAGAGAGGTTGGGATTTTTGAAATTGCTATAGATTGGGATAATATAGATCATTCGATTAACACCGAGGTCTATCATTTAGATGTTAATCGAATGATCTATATTATCCCAATCTATAGCAATTTCAAAAATCCCAACCTCTCTTCCCTTCCACCAAACTTCTATACTATACAAGCCCTCTGGTGTTTGATCTAAAGAGAATGTACCATCTTCTTTTGTGATTAGAGGAGGATGTAATGTGGTTCCATTTGGATGGGTTATGTAAACACTCGCTTCTTCAATCGGTTCATCTTCTGCGTCTAAAATTGTAATAGTTGAGTAAAATATAGCCGCTTTGACCTCAAAGGGATTATCTCGAGGTCTACTACCGACCTCACCTACATCTAAAGTTCGGTTGGTCGTTACTTCTGAGTCCTCCCAAAATACACTGATGTGATAAGTAACATTCGCGACGGTAAAGTTTGCTATACCTTCTGAATCAGTCACCCTGCTATCAACTATGGTATGAGGATCTAATTTAAGATTTACTTTCGTGTCTTCCAAAGGAATCCCTAGCTCATCCACTACTTTTATATTGGCATAAAAATCAAGATCTCCAATCAGGAATGAATGGTATCCATAAACATCATGACCTCCAAACTGGCCGGTTGAGTGCCATTCTACTATACCATTATTATCCACACCTCGAACTGAGATTTGATATACCCCCTCAGGTTCTCCACTATAATTCCAGGTTATTTTATACCTACTTTCATAAGAATTGAATTCGCCGTAAGTTTTTTCCATCGTAACATTGTCCAGCTTCAACTCTCCATCCGGACCTTCCAGGGTGAGATTCACCCAATTTATATCATACCCGCCAAACGGATTCGTTAAATTGGCATGGATTGTTATATTTTTATCTACAGCTTCCGGATGAAAAACATCGGTCACATTGCCCTCACTATCTTTCGTATATACATCAGATACTTGCACATAATCTAAACAAGGAAGGGTCACGTTCGTATCAGCCATGAAGGGATCTCCCTCTTCATCCTCTATGTAACCCCCATAGGCGATCTCATACTGCCTAAACCTATCACCCCATATATCTAATGTAACCATCAATGTAGATCCCTCCGATGCTGTATGATTGTCTATGCTGATAGGCACCTCATGGATACTCCATTCAGTGTCCACATCTGTCCTAACCTCATCTTCACCCACGATATCTTTTTCACCATCAGGATCTATTTCAGTTAGTCTGTAAGTCATGTCTACAATACCCCCTTGGGGAGATCTCGTCCATACAGTCAAAGAGGATGTACCATCAAGGGTAAGATCACCGGCTAAAGTGGGATAAAGATGCCAATCAACAAGTACTCTAAAATAACTAAGATCGGTTCTATTTCCTGTTCCAACGGGGTAAGTGCTGTTGATCATCTCTTTTGTTGTCCTATATCCTACGTCTACAGCGTCCTCTACCCTACCCATGTAAAATGTTTTGTTCTTTACCTCACTATATTCCGATGTTTCGTTGTTTTCATCCAAAACACTGTTATCCTCAGCATTTTCACCTACATTGATAGGAGAAAACGTTCCAAATACAAGCATTATGAAAAGGGTAAGAATCGCGATCTTTTTCATCATTCTATACACCTGTTCCATAAAAGAGCTAATTAAAATATAAAATGAATTTGGTACAACTATCGAATAGTTATCTATCGTTTCCAGGGTAATCTCTTATCCATAAATTTACTCAATACTGACGGATATTTTTCAGCTATATCCTTACCTTCAACTATCATTAAATCATCCAAAAAATAATCGTTTAGATCGCTACCTAGGTCCAATTTTTTTACCGCTTTCCTGATCGCTTGTTTTGCGGTTCTGACTCGCCTTTTTCTATCAACCATCAATCTTCCGTGTTCGATGTAGATATCCGACCCGTATTTATTTTCAAAGGATTCCGTATGCGGGTTTCCGATTGGAGGGCCCTCATGTTTTATCAGCGATGGTAGGTTTCCATGCTTTAGCTCGAACATCAAATGGATCGAACCCTCGATGACGTAATCGTCCTGATGAAGTACTGAAAAATCGTTACGCTCCAAGCAATCGTACAGTGCTCGTCTGGCTTTGTGAACCTGAGGGTAAAGGTTATCGTCCACCACGTCCGGACAGGGGATTGTGATATCGATAAAATGGGTTCCTCGATCCTCTACATCCAGTTTAAGCTCCTTTGGTTTTTTAATCGGTATTTTTTCGGGGAAGAAGAAGTTGATACTGGGATCCTCAAGATATGATTGAGCGGCGTGTATGAAAAGATAAAAGTTGTACTCGGATAAAGCGGAAGCTACGTTCCTCCGTGGATCCACGGGATCGATCACCACCAAAGGCTCTTCAAAATTATGATCGTCTGCAGTTCCAGGGATGGTTTCTCCGAATTTCCATTCGCTGGCGGCTTTCAGCAGATCGACAAAACTTCCGTACTCTAGAACCAACAGTTCACAAAGATAGCCGGAGAATCCCTGAACACGGCTTTCGGCACTGTAAGCACCTATGCCCTTCAAGAAGGCCTTCGATAAGATCACTTCATCCTTCTGTTCTTCTTCTAGATGGGACAAGATATATTCGGTATGTAAGGGTGTTCTATCAACGGAGGATTTCATGTCCTCGATATCCTCCACTTCAAAGCAGGGGACGATATCCACATCGTATCCTTTGTACTTACCGTGTGTATATGGGTGCTCAGCGTACTTTTCAACAGTATTCTCTAGGATCTGGTTACCCACATGAAGGCCGACTTCTTTTAACTCCTTGTAAGAAGAATCCTGAGAAAATAAGATGAATATATCTATGTCTGGTTCCTTAAGAAAGGTTTCCTTGGGCACCGAACCCACCAGTAGCGGTCGATATCTGCCTTCAGATAGAGAGTTCAAACGTTCTTTAAGCTCTTCAACCACCTCTTTTACCTCTTCAACAGTGGCACTGGTAGGTTTTACCTTCGCTAATACTCTCGACTCGATATCTGAACGCATGGTATTGTAATCTGCGGGTAGCTATTAAAGATTACTTTAGAAAATAGTTCGATTCATTACTTACTGTTGTTGAATACATTTGTTGGAAATACTCAAAAATATATGAGTACTCCGGCTGTCTAACGATCTATAAAGCAAGATGTTTATAGGGCTGAACTTATAGTATCATAGTTTACCGTTTAGCCAACACTGGATGATGCAGGCAACCTATAGTTCATTTATCATCACCTACGACCTCAAAGGGCTTGGAGAACAAAGAAATAAGTGAATTTTCATTATATTTTATACGGTAAATGGTAAAAATTACAAGGGTGTCCTGGACGAGTATCCCGGCTAGAAAATCGGTAAAGATGCGATATTGATAGCAAAGGAGGGAGCGGAAAGGGTTGTTGAAGCCTGTAAAAAATCGGGGTCGAATACGAAGAAAGAAATGTCTAGCTATGATATCTGTGGGAATACAGCCTCACCCTCGACAGTAATCGTATATTCCCGTTTTTGGTTCATAGGATAACACATTTGTCGGAACGATCGTGGATAAGATATTAAAAACGCTATCTAATTTAGAATAGAAAGGCTTGATCGGGTGTATAAAGAGAGAAACAAAAAAGAGGTGGGCAGCGGTCTCTCTGTAACAACTAGAAAAAGGCCATCCGTACCGAAGATGATCTATGTTCATCCTTGTGGTATGTCTTTATTTTACGAATTTTTATATACCTCTTAAACCGTATGCCAAGTAGAGAAAAATGAAGATCTGGTTAGAAGGGGATAACGCAGTAAAAAAACTTATCGAGGAAAATAAAGAGAGATGAGTTTGGAACTTTGTTCCGACACGTTTTCTTACCGTATCTCTCAAGACGTTTTGATGCTTTTCTCAAACTCTTCTAGATCGATACATCTGAGGTCATCGGCGGTAAATTTTGTTTTGAATGTTTTGGCGAACAAAACAAATTCTTCTTCCCTTGTTTCATCCCCCCACCGAACCTCTTTACTCTTCTTTTTCAGGATATGGTATTGTTTTTTGGAATCTACATCTTCGGACCATTTGCATTCTCCAAAAAGTATCCTGTTGGAGTCCAGGCCCACTATGTCTATTTCCCAGTCCTTGAACCACCATTTTCCCACCTTCGTATAATCATAATTTTCCCAGATATACTCTATGCAGATATCCTCGAATATAGGACCTATGTATCCGGGGAGCTCTTCCAGGACGATATCCGTGATATTCTCCGGCTTTCCACGCTCCACTATCATCTGATTGGGATATATGAACTTGAACCAGAATCTAAAAAAAATATCTTTTATTTTGTATATGCCGTGGCGGGATCTGTGTTTATCTTCTGTTATCGGCACGTCCCGTTTTACCAGCTTCAGATCTCTAAGGATAGAAAGATACCTTCCGATGATAGTTCTGTCGATCCCGGTGTAGTTCACTATCTCGTTAACGGTTGTTTTTCCTTCGGCGATGGCAGTCAATATTGCCATATAAAGGTGTGGTTTTCTCAGTTCGCTTCTGAGAACGAACTCAACATCCCGTAAGAGGAAGGAATCGTACTGAAAAACCTTTTTTTCCAGGTTGTATCCAAGAGGTCTGTTGAGATCCGCCTCCGTAAAATAGGGGGGTGTGCCCCCAAAAACGGAATATAATTCTACGGCCTTTTCCATATCGATGTCTATCTCTCTAAAAAGCGGGATGAACCCGATGGGTTTAAGAAGTATTTGGGAAGTTCTTCTTCCGTAGAGCGGACTCTTATGCCCCATTATACTTTCCATGGCTCCCACGACGGAGCCGCAGATGATCAAAAATATCTTGCTGTTTTCCAGGTGACCATCCCAGTGATCCTGTAGTATGGACGGGAAGGCATCGTTTTGCTCGATCAGATAGGGAAATTCGTCTATGGCTATCACCATTCTTTCTTCCCGTGTTTTTTCATCAATGTATTCAAAAAAACCGTCCCAATCGCGGAATGATGCCCGGTCTAACGTTCTGTCCTCAAAAAGATCAGCGATATTTTTGGTGAAGCGCTCCAGAGTCATGCTCTGAGTTTCTTCCCTGGCCAGCAGCCTGATGCCCTTTTTATCTTTCAAAAATTCGTCTATCAGTTTGCTTTTACCGATCCTCCTTCTTCCGTACATTACTACGAACTCGGCCTTTGAAGATCTGTAACGTTCGTTTAAAGAGGAGAGTTCTTCATGCCGATCAAGGAATTGTTTAATCATGATTAACTTAATCACGATTATACTATTTATAGGTTACGGATTGAATAGGTATTAGCGATCTCTGTTGTTGATTCGGGCATGGATCAGTTGTGTTAACTCACACCTGCGGACCTAAGCAGATATTTCAGAGACTCCGTTATACAAAGTGCGGAGGTGATCTATGCAAGATGATGACATTACACGGATCAAACACATGCAGGATGCGAAACCGCCTGATACACGGGTATATCGATACACAAATTTTCAGCAATGGAAACTTGTGTTGAAATAGAAGTGGACAACGAAATCTTCTGATTTCGTTTCCGCTGTACTTCGACATCGATCTTGATGTCGTTTGGAGTACCGTGAAAAAAGACATACCACCCCTGATTGCCAAAATGAAGAATATCATCAATGAGTAATGGAGAGATTTTGTGAACCGGTCTATCGTGATAGACGTACAGGGACATTAAATCGGATTCGTATGAACAGCAAGTTTGTGGTAGATCCGTACTAGGCCCTTTCTCTTTGCATTGTTTCTAGGAACGTAATACCCTCCCATGAACGGGATTTTGGTTTAAGGTTATTCCATAGTAGATAGAGGTGATCTACCATTAAATTGTCGTGTAAACTGTTCGGAATGCAATTGCATTCCAAACGCTCATAAAGCACAGTTTTATCCGTCAGTAGGAATAAATTCCTCCAACTCGCTAAGCGCAGCTTAGCTCATCCCCTCCCCCACGCTCACATGATTCTCTTTTATTATATGGCATATTTGATGCTTTTTTGAATAAGATATCGACACCAACAATATCGTTTGTCACTTATAACAATTATCGAAACAGATTATGGATTCTAAGTAGGTTATAATTCATCGTATCTTATGGGCAAAGAGATGCAGGGGCAAAACCTTTTTAGACGGTCATTTATCACCTTCTCGGTGTATCCATGGGCGAAACAAAAGAAATGTTAGAACATCTGGGTGTGGAAAGCATCGACGAGTTGTTTAAAGATGTGCCAGACAACATCAAAACTGAACTAGAACTACCCAAGGGAATGTCTGAGATGGATGTGGTAGATCACGTAAAAAAATTGTTGAACCGTAATTCATCTCTCGACCAAAGCTCTTGTTTCTTAGGAGGAGGTATTTACGATCATTACGTTCCAGCGATCGTTTTTGAAATATTGGGGCGTTCGGAATTTTACACATCGTACACCCCTTATCAATCTGAAATTAGCCAGGGGATGCTACAAGCACTGTTCGAATATCAGAGTTTGATATGTGAATTAACGGGGATGGAGGCTGCGAATACCAGTATGTACGACTATCCGACCGCCCTTGCGGAAGCGGTACTTATGTCGGCCAGAGTAGGTAAAAGAAGAAGAAATAAATTTTTGATTCCGAAAAACATACACTGGGAGAAACACGAGGTGGTGAAGAACTATCTCAGGGGTACGGATATCATACTGGAGAAGGTAGAATACGATAAAGATAAAGGAACAATAGATAGAGAAGATTTCAAGGATAAGATAGACGATTCCACTCTAGGCTTCTATGTAGAGTCACCGAACTTTTTTGGTGTTTTGGAAGAAGATACCGGTTTTTTTAAGGATTTGAAGGAGGATCACAAGGCGGTCTCGGTGGCAGGTATACATCCTCTGGCGTTGAGCCTTATGGAACCTCCCGTTTCATGGGGGGCCGACATAACCGTAGGTGACAGCCAGCCCCTGGGTATACCTCCCTCGTTAGGCGGTCCCACGGTGGGGATATTTGCATGCACCGGCAGGCACATCAGACGTATGCCGGGAAGGATGATAGGTGAAACGGTTGATGCCGACGGTAACACCGCTTACTGCATGACTCTGCAGACAAGAGAACAGCATATAAGAAGGGACAGAGCTACTTCAAACATTTGTACTAACCAGGCGTTGATGGCTCTAGCATCGGCGGTTTACACCTTTGCAGTCGGTGGTAGAGGATTGGAACGGATCGCACGGATCAACTATGAAAAGGCACACCAACTTGCTGAAAAGATTAATGATATCCCGGATTGCAAAGCACCGCTATTCTCAGGAGAATTTTTCAACGAATTTACCATCGGACTTCCAGAAGGACGGCACCAAGAACTAACGAAACGTTCCAAAAAACGGAACTTACTTCCGGGTTTACCGATAGGTAAGGGAACTGGAAAATTCGAAGAACTCAGTCCTGCCATATTGAGTGCGGTGACGGAAAAATGCGGGGATGAGGACGTTAAAAAATTCATCGAAGTGCTGAAGGAGGTGGTTGCGTGAGTTTGGAATTCAGGCAGGCTAGGTACGCTCGACATCTTCTGATGGAAGAGCATTCAGAGGAAAGAGATGTTAAAGATAATCCGCTACCCGATAACATAGCTCGAAATAAGGCACCGCACGTACCGGATGTTCCAGAGTACGAAGTCGCCCGACACTTTACCAGACTTTCACAGATGAACTACGGAGTAGATACTGGATTCTACCCGCTGGGGTCGTGTACCATGAAGTACAACCCCAAATTCACCGAGATGCTTGGTAAAGAGCCGAAGGCTACGGGGATACATCCCTACCAGCCGGAAGGAGATATCCAAGGAAGTCTCCAGATGATGTACGAGCTACAAAGGATGCTCGTCGAGATCGGCGGTATGGCCCAGGTTACACTGCAACCCGCCGCCGGCGCTCAGGGAGAGATGACAGGACTGATGATAGTGCATCAATATCATATGAACAACGGTGACCAACGTAACGAAGTGATACTTCCAGATACATCACACGGTACTAACCCTGCTAGTGCCGCCATGTTAGGGTACAAAACTGTGGAGATCCCATCCAAGGACGGCTGCGTTGACCTCGAGGCTTTAAAGCAGGCGGTGGGTGAAAATACCGCCGCGTTCATGCTCACAAATCCAAATACACTAGGTCTTTTTGAGGAGGATGTTAAAGAAGTTGCTGGCATAGTACACGATGCAGGAGGATTACTCTACTACGACGGTGCTAACCTCAACGCCATCATGGGTAAAACAAACCCGGGAGCCATGGACTTCGATATAATGCATTTTAACCTGCATAAAACATTCAGCACACCCCATGGTGGAGGTGGACCCGGATCCGGCCCGGTCGGAGTTACAGAGGAACTGAAGAGCTACTTACCGGTACCTATAGTTGAAAAGAAGCAGGATAAGTACTACTTCGATTATTCTTTAGAAAACTCCATCGGCCGTGTTAAGGGATTCTACGGTAACTGGCTTGTTCTTCTTAAAACCTATGCGTACATCAAGTACAAAGGTAAAGATGGCCTGACAGAGGCTGCGGAAAAGGCGGT
>JAFDUB010000030.1 GCA_019594025.1 Thermoplasmata archaeon | reverse complement strand
CGAATTTATCATGAGAGTGAAGGAAACCCCTTCTTCCTCCTCGAACTGATATAGATGCTGGTTGAGGAAGAACACTTGAAAGAGGAAGATGGCGTATGGACCCTTGAACGATCCATGGATGAAGTACACATCCCATCCAAGATATACGATGTTATCGTGAGAAGATTGGGCCGATTGATGAAGGAACAGAGCGAACTGCTGGAATGTGCTAGTGTGATAGGTGAGGATTTCGGTAGCCAAATTTTGGGGAGTGTAACAGGGCGGAATAGGATGGATTTACTCAAAAACCTAAACGAGATAGAGAGGATCCACAATCTTATACATTCCATGAAGAAGAAGTACAAGTTCGACCACAACAAGATACGTGAGGTTCTGTACAACGATATAAACGAAGAGTTGAGGGTAGAGTATCATCGTATCGTTGCCGAGAGCTACGAAGAACTTTACAAAGACTGTCTAGATGATGTTTTGGAAAATATTGCATACCACTACTACAAAGCGGAGGATGAAAGAGCCGTCGAATATCTTTTGGATGCGGGAGATAAGTCGAAAGATAAGTATGCGAACATAGAAGCTGAGAGGTTTTACCGTGATGCATCGTCTCTCATGGATGAAGAAGATAAAAGGTCGGTTAGAGCATATGAAGGGATGGGAGACGTTATAGGTACTATCGGTGAGTACGATGAGGCACTGGAAAGCTACCAGAACGCTCTGGAGCTAGAGGACGATAACAAAGAAAAGGCAAGGTTGTACGGGAAGATAGCAGGAGTGTATGTTGATAAGGGTGAATACAACAGATCTCTTGAATACGCTGACAAAGGTATGTCGCTGACCACCGAAGAGGATGTGGAGATGTGTAGGTTGCTGAACAGGAAAGGGTGGGCATATACAAGGCAGGGCGACTACTACACCGCCATGGACATCTTCGAAGAGGAAAGAGTTCTATCGGATAGACTGGATGAGAAAAAGCATTATGCACAGGCGTTACACGATATAGGCACGATCTATATCAGTAAAGGTGATTATGGTGAAGGCAAGGACTATCTTGAAAAGGCATTAGCCATAAGAAAGAAGATAGAAGATGTAAAGGGGATCGCTAAATCGCTGAACAATATAGGGTCCATCCACTACCGTAAAAGCGAGTACGATGAGTCGTTGGAATTCCACGAAAGGAGTCTGGAAACAGCGGAAGAGATAGGGAATAAAGATGGAATTGGGATCTCGCTTAATAACATCGGGACCATCTACAGTGCTAAAGGCCAGAAGGATAAGGCGCTACAATACTACAAACGGAGCCTGGAGACAGCGGAAGAGATAGGCGATAAAAACAGTATTGCGTTATCGCTTAACAACGTCGGGATCATCTACAATTATAAAGGTGAGTTGGATAAGGCGCTGGAATACTTCCAGCGGAGCCTGGAGATGCGGGAAGAGATAGGCGATAAAAACGGTATTGCGATGTCGCTTGGCAGCATCGGGACCATCTACAGTGATAAAGGCGAGAAGGATAAGGCGCTGGAATACTACAAACGGAGCCTAGAGATGCGGGAAGAGATAGGCTATAAAGGGGGTATCGCTTATTCGCTCTGCAACCTCGGGATGATCTACAGTGATAAAGGCGAGTTGGATAAGGCCAAAAATAATGCTGAAAATGCACTTAAAATATCCGAAGAAATCGGTGCTAAGTCTAGAGAGGGCGAGAGCCACAATATACTTGGCATTGTTTATAGAGACCAGGAACGATGGAAAGAGGCAATGGAAGAGTTCGAGAAAGGGATCGAGATACTGGAAATTGCAGGAGAAAAAAAAGAGTTGGCAGGGGCACTTTACGAATACGGGATCATGTGGAAAGCTAAGGGAGACCGAAAGCGTGCAGAAGAAAATCTAACGAGATCCCTCTCCATGTTTGAAGATATGGGGATGATGCTCTTGATAGATAAGGCAAAGGAGGCACTTTCATCGTTATAGAGAGATGAATAAGTCTCCGATGAGAGCATCTATATCTAGGTTATCAAAGCTCGATAAAACAGTAAAGGTACCTCCCCCTGTATCGATGACTCAGATTTTTCTCACGGTATGCCCCTCCTGCGGATCAAAACACGCTGGTGAATTGTGTCCGGCGAGCAGACTTTAACCAGCATCCGGCCCCAACAACCACACATCATATCACGAGGTACACTTACCGAGTGTCTACATGAATACTATGTGTTCATTCGATTGCAGGAACAGGGTTCCTCTTGCATTTGAATTAACTAGTTATTCAAATATTTGGAATTCATTCCGAAACATTAGGAAAAACTCTTTCCCACTCTTTTTACCTAATACGTCCACTCGCCCAGCGATGACTATGCGCCTTCAAAAAATTCATGTAGATCTAACAAAGGCTGTCAAATATCATCCGATCAGACCCTGAAAGCTTCCCAACCATTTTGCAAACTTCTTCAGATGTTCCTCCGAACGCTGGTATGACTCCAAGGAGTCCAGTTAACAGTATGAGGCCTGCTAGTATCGCTATCATTCCTGCAATCATCTTATCACAGCTAATAATAGCATAAAATCCATTTAAAACATAACGTTGATGTTATTAATTTTTTCCCGCCCAGTGAAAAGACTTATTTTCATAACCATCATTCCCTCAAAACATGAGCAAGTTCGACCCGGAGCACGCGGATATATTAGACTCAAAGGACAGACGTCCGGAGGATATACTCGATCTTTTGGACATCGCAGAGGGAGACAAAGTGCTTGACCTGGGAGCCGGGACCGGCTTTTTGACTGTCCCTCTTTCCGATATGGTGAGCAAGGTGTATGCGCAGGAGGAGATGCTTGATAAGTTGAGGGAAAGGTGTGTTCGATGCGAGAACGTGGAGATATTGTTGAACGAAGAAGGGCACATCCCCGTACCGTCGGATGATGTTGACAAGGCCTTCCTAGTTAACGTGCTGCATGAGATCGATGACAAAGGTACGTTCGACGAATTGTACCGTATTATCAAAGAGATGGGGAAGATGTGCGTGGTAGATTGGGATAGAGGTGCAGAAGGTGATGGAGGACCTCCTTTACAAGAAAGATTTACACTCGACGGAGCGGTGGACCTTCTGGAAGAACATGGATTTAAGGTATTTAGCTCCGGTAAAAGAGGAGATCATTTTTATGCGTGCTTTCGGAAAGAGTAGTTAGATGATGTCAGATAAAACGGTGGATCATCGTCACCTCTTTCGCACCAGGAGTATATTCTTCAGTCGATCAAAGCTACAGCACGGACCGGAGAGCCGTCACCGTCTTTGATCTTCAGTGGTAGGCCGTAGAAGGTGAATGTTTCGTTCTTAGAGATCTGTTCTAGATTCACCAGGTTCGTGTATGTTATAACCTCGTTCTCTAACAAAGCCCGTTCTAATCCCAGATCGATCATACCTCCAACGAAAGGTGGTTCTGCAAGGAGTATCTTCTCCAATAGTTCAACTCCTACCTCACTAACAAAGAACAATCCCATATCCGTCGGAAGATCATCATCAGGATCGACCACTTGTGCATCGCCGAAGAATTGGGTAAGCGGTATTTCATCGAGGGTTTTTCCATCCTCCAGCATGTGCGAAAATGCATCTACATGGGTGCCGGTGTGGGTGCCAAAGCTCAATTCCCTCAACTCCCAAGAATTTTTTTCGTGTGTATGAACTATATCCATCTTAACTTCGGGATCTCCTGGATATACCTTCATACCTGGTTCCATCGGTTCCGTCAGGTCTACGATCTTCAAATCATGTTCCTCCTTTATGCTCTTATACCATCTAACATGCATATATGGATTTTGTGTACAAAAATAGATAGCTCAACCTAATAAAAGATATTTTTTATTGATCGAGTTTATAGATATTACAAATTATCACCCCGTAGAAAGGTATTTATCGTTATATTCTGTTGTATCTGCACAGGTTCACCCCGTATTTACACAGAACAAAAAATAAATGGGCGATAGATATGGAAAACGAAAAGATACTAGTTATTCTTCTGAATGTGATGTTAGTGATGAGTGTCATCGGTGTGGCTTCGGCTTTTAATGGCTCGACGGATTATGAGATCGATCTCGATGTGGAAACATCATCTGTGCCAAAAAATAACATCCTAGGAGACGGTTCTCCAGAAGATCCGTACATGATCTACGATGTCCACGATCTGCAGAACATGAGCTTGGACCTGAGTGCACATTATGCGTTGGCGAACGATATCGACGCCGGTGAGACGAGTAAGTGGAACTGGAACGAAACCGAGGGTGTGTACCGTGGTTTCGAACCTATAGGTGACGGGGAAAATCAGTTCGACGGTACATTCGATGGGGGGGGATATACCATTACAGGTTTGTTCATATATCGCCCTGATGTTAGCGGTGTTGGACTTTTCAGTCACATAGATGAAGGTGGATATGTTTCTAATGTATCCTTGGTTGATGTAAATGTCACAGGTAACAATTATGTAGGTGGACTCGTCGGAAGGAGTGGTGGTTTTCATACGCCTGGTGGGACAGTTTCAAACTGCTCTGCGTCTGGAGTCTTGACCGGTCTTGGTTTTCGTGTAGGTGGACTCATGGGGTGGAACTCATTCACTACGGTATCTAACTCCCACGCAGAGGTCATGGTGACTGCAGATAATACCGGCGGGGGATTGATGGGAGAAAACGCAAATGGCATGGTGTTAAATAGCTTCTCTACAGGTAACGTGAGCGGTGAGGGGAATTCAAGGGGTGGGCTCGTGGGCCGAAACGCTGGTGTTATCGAGGATTCATATGCAACCGGGAACGTCAATGGAAGTTCTTATTTAGGCGGCCTGGTAGGATACAATGCAGGAGGCTCCATATCATATTCCTATGCCACCGGGAGTATCAATTCAACCATAAGTGATTCATCTCAGGCAGTTGGCGGTCTAGCCGGTATCAATTCCGGCTACGTTAACTACTCTTACGCCACCGGAGAGGTTACGGGACCCTTCCGTCGAGTCGGTGGACTTGTGGGGCAAAACACAGGCGTAGTCACCAATTCCTATGCAACTGGAAACGTGACCGGTGGTGGAACAGGGGAAACATGGGAAGGCGGGCTAGTTGGAGATAATGATTATGGTGATGGTGAGGTGTTTGATAGCTTCTATGACCAAGAAACAACCGGCCATTCAGACACCGGCAAAGGTGAACCGAAAACTACGGCGGAGATGATGACCGAGAGTACTTTCACCGGTGCTGGTTGGGATTTCGTAGATACTTGGTGGATGATAGATGGTGAAACCCGTCCGTTCTTACAGTCGGAATGGTCCACAGAGATAAGAAACAACCACCAGCTTCAGTTGATGGCCGTGGACCTGACTGCGGATTATACATTAGAAGACAATATCGACTTATCAGATATAATCGACCCCGCACAGATGTGGGGTACTGCTTTAAACTCAGGCCAGGGCTTTGTGCCTTTGGGAACAAGTGGGGACCAATTCGTGGGGAATTTTGACGGAAATGATCATACGATACATCTGTTATATATCGATCGTCCGGAGACTACACATATCGGTCTTTTCGGTGATATTGGAGACACGGGCTCCGTTTTTGATATGGGTCTGACAGAACTCAGTGTAAAAGGAAACGCGACTACAGGCGGACTTGCCGGACTCAACAGAGGCGTAGTGAACAATACTTATACTACCGGGTTCGTTCATGGTACCGGAGAATACATCGGCGGCCTTTTCGGAGACAATGTAGGGACCGTATCTGTTTCTTACAGCACGGTACACGTGGACGGAAAGGCTCGTTCGGGAGGACTCGTCGGGATCAACCGCGGGATAATATCGGGATCATTTTCAGCAGGAGATGTAAAAGGCATCGATCACGATGCGGGAGGTTTTGTAGGTCAAAACACAGGTACCATCGATAACTCTTACAGTTTAGCTAACGTTACAGGAGAGATCCAAGTAGGTGGCCTTGTGGGACTCAATCTAGGCGGTGATATATACGATTCATATTCCACCGGATTTGTTAGCGGAAGCGGCGCTCTAGGAGGTCTTGTAGGATGGAGCAACGGTGTAGTGGCCAACAGCTTTTACGACCAGGAAACCTCCGGTCGAAGCGATACCGGTAAAGGAGAACCCAAGACCACTGCAGAGATGCAGACTCAAAGCACTTTTACCGATGCAGGTTGGGACTTTGAAGACATCTGGAAGATGATCGAGGGTATGACCTATCCTTTACTGTGGTGGCAGCCCCTTCCAACCGGCGAAGGGACTCCTGAAGACCCGTATCTGATCTACGATGTTTATGACTTACAGAACATGAAGGACGATATCACCGCACATTATCTGATCGTTAACGATATCGATGGCAGTGAAACAAGATTCTGGAACGACGATGCAGGCTTTTTACCGGTAGGTACGTTTGAAGACCGGTTTAACGGAAGCTTAGACGGTGACGGACACAAGATCACAGGACTCTACATCAATCGAACAAGTGATCATATAGGTTTATTCGGGGTGACCGAATACGCGGAGATCAAAGATGTTGGACTCGTGGATGTGGAGATACAAGGCGGAGGATATACCGGCGGTATCGCGGGTTATACAGAATACAGTACCATCTCACGATCATATGTGACCGGGGTTGTGAACGGAGGTTTTAATGTTGGAGGTTTGATAGGAAGAACCTGGATGGGTTCTGTAGAACATTCTTACGCAGATGTGGATGTATATGGCGGTACCTGGGCCGGCGGACTGATCGGATTCAATGATGTTTGTACCGTATCTAATACGTATGCACGGGGTGATGTGTACGGATCCAGTACAATCGGCGGATTGATAGGACGGAACGATCGTGCAGCAGTAGAATATTCCTACTCCACAGGATACGTATCAGGTGATTCTAACGTAGGCGGATTGGTAGGCAGTAGAGACCCCTCCGGCGGATATGCGGATATAGCAAATTTCTGGGACAATCAAACATCGGGACAGACTGGAAGTGCGATGGGAACCGGTAAGAACACCACAGAAATGAAAACGCAGACCACTTTTACAGATGAGGCCTGGGACTTCACCGACACCTGGTGGATGATAGAAAATGCAACTTATCCTCTGTTGTGGTATCAACCTGTAGCGGTGGGTATAACATCGCCATACGACGGACAAGTATTTGCGTCAGCCGAGGTTACTGTGGAATGGCTGGGTGGTACTAATGGGTCCGGAACGGTGAGTTATAGTATACGGATCGAGGGGGGAGAATGGATAGATAAAGGGGGGAATACTACGCATCAGTTCAGCGGTTTGGAAGAAGGTGAATATACCGTCGATGTAAAAGTATACGATACTGCTAACAATTCTGCATTGGACACGGTAAAATTCATAGTGGATTTAACCGAACCCAACGTAGAAATAACCTCACCATCCGACGGAGAAGCCTTTTCATCTACAAATGTGACGGTGGAATGGACCGGAAGTGATGATGTATCCGGTATAGACTACTACGAGGTAAAAATAGGAGAAGAAGATTGGATATACAAGGCCCTAAACACAACTCATCTATTCACCGATCTGGAGGAAGGAATTCATACCGTATATGTTAGAGTTACCGATAACGCAGGTAACAACGCAACTGACAACGTTACATTCACCGTAGATGTCACCGATCCCAACGTAGAGATAATATCTCCCGGCGATGGTGATGTATTTTCTACCGGTAACGTTACGGTGGAATGGACGGGTAGCGACATGGGTTCCGGGATATCCCATTACGAGATACGACTGAATGAAGGAGAATGGGATAACGTGGGAACGGATACCGAGTACATTTTCGAAGGATTAACAGACGGGGAGCATACCGTAGATGTAAGAGCCCTCGACCATGCCAACAACAGCGCGGTGGACAACGTTACCTTCATAGTGGATTTGACCGACCCCCTTATCGACATCGTCTCACCATACGACGGAGAAGTAATATCTTCAGTCAACATAACCGTAGAATGGACCGGCAGCGATGATGCTTCGGGCATAGACTACTATGAGATACGAATCGATGGAGGTGAATGGACCAACGTAGGTCTGAATACATCTCACCAGTTCACCGATCTGGAGGAAGGTGACCACACCGTTGACGTTAGGGTGACCGACAATGCAGGAAACAATGCGACTGACAGTGTTACCTTCACAGTTGATATAACCCCGCCTACAGTCACAATAACCTC
Source organism: Thermoplasmata archaeon (assembly GCA_019594025.1). Taxonomy (GTDB): domain Archaea; phylum Thermoplasmatota; class Thermoplasmata; order Halarchaeoplasmatales; family Halarchaeoplasmataceae; genus Halarchaeoplasma. The sequence continues at coordinate 7,629 of JAFDUB010000030.1, read as the reverse complement.
ACCAGATGAAGGTCAAATTTTCAACGTCTCCGATATCACCGTTCAGTGGATCGGTAGCGACGATGAAACCGGAATATCCCACTACGAGATAAGATTGAACGATGAAGACTGGATGAACGTTGGAAATGACACTGAATATATTTTGGAAGGCGTAGCAGATGGTGAACACACCGTGTACGTGAGAGCCTTCGATTTCGCCAACAACACGGATACTGATGACGTTAATTTCACAGTAGATGTGACCGCTCCGTCTGTCGATATCACATCACCGTCCGACGGAGAAGCCATCCCATCAGTCGAAGTGACGGTGGAATGGACGGGAAGCGATGATACATCCGGTATAGACTATTACGAGATACGGATCGATGGAGGCGAATGGATCCACAAAGGACTACAAACAACACATGATTTCACCGATCTTGATGAAGGAAGTCACACGGTAGATGTTAGGGCAACGGACAATGCCGATAACTCAGCCGTTGATCCCGTAACCTTCGTTGTGGATGTTTCTGACCCGACGGTCAGCATCACATCTCCCGATGAAGGGGAGATATTTGGTTCGACGGAGGTTACCGTTGAGTGGGATGGCAGCGATGATATCTCCGGTATAGATCACTACGAGATAAGGTTAGATGATGGAGATTGGGAACACTTAGATATGGACACTTCATACACTTTCCAAGATCTAGAAGAGGGTCATAGAACCGTTGAAGTGAGGGTCACTGATAAAGCCGGGAATGATGCCTTAGACAGTGTCACTTTCATCGTGGATGTATCGGATCCCACCGTTTCTATAATCTCTCCTGAAGAAGGAGAAGAATTCGACACTACTGAAGTCACGGTAGAGTGGATCGGTGATGATGAGATCTCTGGAATCGATAATTATGAAGTTAGAATAAACCAAGGTACATGGCAGGATAAAGAACTTCAAACAACCCACATATTCACAGATCTAGCCGAAGGAGAACACACGGTGGATGTAAGAGCATATGATAAGGCCGGTAATTCAGCAACGGATACTGTCACCTTCACCATCGAGTTCGAGATCAGTTACATCGTTATATCACCAGATTATGGGTCCATCAGCGCAGGTGATTCCATAGAATACACCGCCAGGGCCTACGATGAATACGGTGGTGATAAAGGAGATGTGACTGATGAAACTACATGGTCTATAGAAGAGGATGCTGGCGGTTACTGGGATGACAATGTGTACTTTTCACAGTATGCCGATGAGTGGATCGTGACTGGTGTGTATTATGGTATGGAAGATACCGCAAACTTGAGAGTACTCGCCGGCGACGTACACAGCATCGTTATCTCACCAGAGGAAGAAACCATCACCGCCGGAGATTATGTAGATTATACTGCATATGCTTATGATGTGTTCGGTAACGAAAAGGGAGAAGTATTACCTACTTACAGTATAGAAGAGGATGCAGGGGGTTCATGGTCCAACAGACGATATCATTCTGAGTTTGCAGGAACCTGGACGGTTATGGGTACATACGATGGCGTTTTAGATACTGCAACGCTGATAGTTGATCCCGGTGATGTAATTAGGATCGAGATATCACCACAGCAATCGACCATAACTGCCGGAGATACGCAAGAGTATACTGCGGTTGCATATGATGGATATGATAATGAAATAGAAGATGTCACAGCGGATACCCATTGGAGCATTGATAGCAACGCAGGCGGTTACTGGGATAACAACGTCTATCACTCGGAAAATGCAGGCTATTGGGCGGTTACCGGCACCTATGGAGAGATATCCGGGACCGCTTATTTAACAGTTGAATCCAAACCTGTGTCTTATATGATCATAGAGCCCCAGGAAGCAAGTATAGATGTTGGGGCTTCTCAATCATATACCGCAACCGCCTACGATGAAGATGATAATGAGATCGGAGACGTAACCGACGATACCACATGGAGTATCAATTCAGGTGCCGGAGGATATTGGACATACAATGAATATACCTCCGAGAATGCTGGAACATGGACAGTAACCGGTACATATGATGGTTTCAGCGACCAAGCTACACTTACTGTTTTAGAAGACGAAATCTACACATTGACTATGGATGTGATTGGAAATGGGTGGACCGAACCTCCGACGGGTGTGCACGAATACGAAGTTGATACATTCGTATTGATAGAAGCCTTCCCTCACGAAGGTTGGGTATTCAGCCACTGGACGGGTGACTATCCACCGGGTGAAGCTCAACATAACATCATTTCCACCACCATGGACAGTGACAAACAACTGACAGCTCACTTTGTAGAGGAAGATGTAAACAGATACGAACTCATAATAAGCGTGGAAGGCATGGGTACGGTGAACATAGACCCGGATTTGCTGGATTATCCTGAGGGTACTATCGTCACACTTACAGTTACACCGAATCCGGGTTGGCAGTTCGTAGAGTGGAGAGGAGATATCTCCGGTTCACACCTCCCTGCGGAAGTACATATGAGCGAAGACAAGAATGTAACCGCAGTATTTACAGAAGCCGAAGCTGAATTCAGGATAACTAACTTTGTCGTTAATCCAACTGAAGGTGATGAACCGCTGACCGTAGGTATAACAGCCGAGATAGAGAACGTTGGTACATCTGAAGGGTCGATAGAACTAACCATGGGAGGTACCTTGATCCAGGGATGGACCGTTGAACCGGGAGAAACGGTACCGGTGGATGAAACCTACATATTCGAAAGCTCAGGATTGTTCTACATACGTCTTGGAGACGAAAGCATAGCGATCAGAGTGGGCGATGTAGTGGTTCATACCTTAAACTTGAATCACCAAGGTCAAGGTAGCGTGCTGCCGGAAGAAGAACTCTATGAACAGGGCACAAGTGTGACGCTGACTGCCGTTGCAGAAGATGGTTGGAAGTTCGTCGAATGGACTGGAGCGCACAATGGTACGGATGAAAGTATCACCTTCACCATGGACGAGGATAAAACAATCACCGCAGTGTTCCGAGAGATCGAGGATGACCCAGAACCTACCGACCCGAGTGAATCCGGTCTCAATACATGGCTGCTCTTGGCGGTTATATTGGTGGTATTCGTGATTTTAGCCGTGGTGATGTTACTCAAAAAGAAGTCAAAGGGTGGAAATACGGAACAAATGCCACAGCAGGATGATCCTCATCTAGACCCCGAGGAAACACAAACGGATCAGAGTCCCACTGAAGACCAGCCGCCGTTAGATTAAAAATGACTTCAAGAGGATCCTTTCATCCTATCTTAGGATCGAATAGAAAATATCAAAGCTGATATACTCGGTGATAGGCTTAGGTAAATGCCTTCATTTACCGGAACCCGTTCACAGCAAGTAATCATGCTTCAAATAAAGGAAAGTTATTATAACCATCTCATCTTAGGTTAAACCAGCAACCGAGAGGTAATAGCGATGGACAATGAAACCATAGTGATAGTTTCCGGCCTTCCCAGGAGCGGGACCTCCATGATGATGGAGATGATGGAGAAGGGAGGATTGGACGTTCTTACAGATGAGATAAGGGAGGCGGACGAGGACAATCCCAAAGGATATTACGAGTATGAGAGGGTAAAGAAGCTTCCCGATGATACGGAGTGGTTGGAGGAGGCAAAGGGTAAGGCGGTCAAGGTACTGGGAGAGCTGATCAAGTTCCTTCCAGAAGGATATCGCTACAAGGTGGTCTTCATGGAGCGTGAGCTCGACGAGGTCATCGAGTCGCAGGAAAAGATGCTGAAACGGAAGGGGACAGACGAAGAGCTATCTAAAGCGGAGTTAAAACAGATACTCAAAAACTACAGGATCATCTTGAAGGACAATATCAAATCACATCCTAACATGAACGTCATCTATCTCAGCTACAACGATATAATGAGTTATCCCGAACCGGTGCTGGAAAGCGTCTCAGCCTTCTTAGGCGGCTCGCTGGACGTAAAAAAGATGTTGGCAGTCGTCGACGAGGAACTGTACCGGAATAGAGCGGATTGAGCGAGCTCGAAAACACCTTTAATTTATAAGATGATGTGAATTCGATAATCATTTATCTTTCACCGACAGCGATCAACCGTTCAGCTTCACCGCTGTACTCTGATCCGTAAAGGTCGCCATAGATCTCGATCGAAGAGAAGCCGGCCCTTATCAACAGGTCCCTAATCTCCCTTTCAGTGTAAAGTTTGTAGATAAATTTGTGCTCTTTCACCTTCCCATCTTTGATCAGAATCCAGTCGCTCTCCAGATACTCGCCGTTATTTTTAAGATAACGTTCTTCTAGAAAAAAACCATCATCAATTCGACTCCAATCCCGCTCGGTGTAGATCCGGTCCATTATCTCCTTTCCCATAACATCTATGAGGAATATCCCCCCTTTCTTCAAAGAGGTGTAAACGTTTTCCAGCACCTGATAATTATCCTCTTCCTCTTCAAAGTATCCGAAGGAGGACCAGAAATTGATGGCCGCGTCGTAGTACTCCTCCCCCACAAAGGTCCTCATATCCTCGGTAACAAATTCTACGTTCAATCCCTCCTCTTCAGCCCTCTTCGATGCATCTTTCATGTAAGTTTCAGATAAGTCTAACCCGGTGACTTCGTAGCCTCTTCTAGCTAATTCCAAGGAGTGCCTGCCTACACCGCAGGCTAGGTCCAGTATCTTTGCCCCTTCTCGTAGCTCAAGAAGATCGATGAATCGGTCCACCTGGCTACTGGTACTTTGAAGTCTCTCCTTAGGAAAAAGGATGGGTCTGTACTCCTCCCAGAACCATTGGTCTTCGAACCATTCCTTTTTAGACATCTCGATCACCAGTATGAACATAGTATTTGTATTTATTCAAATATTTTGAGTGCGAAAAGGTTAAAATATCAGATATGCTTGAATAAGCATAACGAGGTATCATCATGTTAGAAGATAAAAAAACAAAAACTGCCCTAGTTGCCGTGGTCGCGATACTGCTTATAGCCGTTCCACTGCTTTACTTATACCAGTACTCCAGTGAGGACCCAGACGATCTAAACGGTTCAGAATTTATTTTTGTCGAAGGAGGACACTTTAGTTCTGAAGATATCCGAGCGATGGAAAGTACATCCGGAACTATCAGCTTTCAGAATAGGTTCGATAACTGGAATGAGGAAGCCGAATACCAGGGAGTTCCTTTGAATGAACTTGTAAGTGATATGGAAAGGACGGATATACTTGAAGTTACCGCAACCGACGGCTACTCTCAACTATTTTCCTATTCTCAGATATTTCCTTCCGAGGAAAATAAGGAGGTCCAGGGGGACATAATTTTGGCCTATGAATACAACGGAATAAGCGTACCTGATTGGGAGGACGGACCCATGATAGCCGTTCTACCTCCGGACGGTGAATTCAGTAACGACGATCTGAAAATGACTCGCTCCCTAGACTCACAGTTCGATCGACAGAACTCCGCAGGGTCGCTATGGGTCAAGAACGTCCATGAGATAGATGTTATCAGAGATGCCTACAGCGATATCGAAATACTGGTGACTCTCGAAGGTATCACCACACACGATCACACTTTAGAAGAATTGATGAATATGGATGATCACGTTCAAGATGGAAGCCGTATCAGATCAACAGGAAGGGTAAGAGGGCCCAATACCTACAGAGGTGTGAACATGACAAAGCTGGTCTCCAACGTTTACAGTGGTACGGAATACACTCTTGAAGTGGAGGCGGTGGACGGCTATACCATGACTTATTCCCGGGGGCAAGTCGAGGGAGACGTACCGGTATACGACGAGGATTTCAACGAATTAGACGTGGACGCAGATATAACCATGATGCTTGCCTATGAACAAGACGGTGAGAACGTGCCGGGATGGGAGGACGGACCTAGGATCGCCTTTGTCAGCGAAGAGGCACACATCACCGATGGACACCTGTGGAATAAGATGGTAAGATACATCCGTGTTAAACCACTCCAGGAGGACTGGTCGGTGGAAGTGATAGGATTGGAAACCAGGAACATCGATAAACAGTACTTCGAGAGCGCTGCCAATTGCCCATTCCATCGAGCGGAATATCAGGATGGCGAGGACACATTTGCGGGGATGACACTATGGGAGCTCATCGCCGCCGTGGACGGAGGCGACCCCCCGGACGGTCATTACATGTACAACACCGTCTTGGCGGACCTAGGGTACAACGTTGTGGTGGAAGCTGGAGATGGTTTTTCTACCACCTTCACTTCAGAACAGGTTTCTAGAAACGATACCATCATAGTCGCCAACGAATTGAACGGAGAGCCTCTACCAGAAAGCGACGCACCGCTGAGACTGGTCGGAGAGCATCTAAGCGGAAGTCAGAGTGTAAGGAATATAGTCAGGATCGAGCTGACGGATATCCCCGACGATCTTCCCAACTGGTCACTCACTTTGAACGGAACTATCGTTAGAGATTACGAAGCAATGGTCTTCGGCTCTCTGGTAGGATGTGGTGTGCATACTGAAGGATACACTGTTGATGGTGATACCTACGAAGGTATACCTTTATGGATACTGATAGCTGCTGTTGACGACGGTGAGACCCTTAGTCACTGGTCACTGAACGAGACTTTGGTGGAACGTGGGTACGAAGTCGAGGTGATCGCGGAGGACGGTTACAGCTACACATTCGATATAGCAGATGTGGCCTTCAACGACACCCTGATATTGGCATCCAGGTTCAATGGTGAACCGTTAGAGGAAAACGAGGCACCACTACGACTGGTAGGAGAAGGTCTGTCTGGAGAACAGAGTGTTAGAAACGTAGTTGAAATAAGACTTATCGGGCTGGAGTTATGACGGGTAAAGAGCCGACTATGTTGGTGGTCTTCGTTCTCGTGCTTTCTTTGTTTACCGTGGGTTGTACGGAAGAACCAGGATACGGTCTCGAGGTGACGGGCGGTATCATCTTAGAGGAATCTGCCGATGCAATACGTATACGTTCGATATCGCCGAACACGCTCATCGAAGTACAGGGTTTTGAAGGTAAAATAGAACTCACTAACTGTCACATCGATTCAACCATCGAAGGTGTGGACGATCACGAGATCGATACAACGTTCATATACCTCGATATCCCGGATAAAACGGAGAGGACCATAACCATAGAAACACCTGAAAAAAAGGAGTTCGAGTTCGCCGTCATAGGTGATACCCAGGGCATGAATCACATATTCCAGGCCGCCGTTGATGATATGGATGGTATAGAATTCTTGCTACATACGGGAGACTTGACGCCGCACTCACAGTGGGATGAATACGATGCAGTCATGGATGTCATAGATAACGCTGGATTCCCAGTGTACACCACCATCGGAAATCACGATAACCGGTTCGACGGTACCGAGATATACGAAACAGTCCTTGCACCTACAGAGTATTCGTTCGTTTACTCGGACTACAACTTCATATCTCTGGATACATCAGAGCTCTCGTTGACTGAAGACCAGATAGACTGGATCGACACACAGGTGTTAGAGGACAAGCAGAACGTGATCGTCACCCACGCCCCTTACTACGACCCCTTCGGAGGAGGTCATACATTGGATGAAGGATCCAACGAGATGCTGGAGCGGTACATCTCCCAGGGTAACATAGATGTGTTCATGTCCGGCCAT
>JAFDUB010000040.1 GCA_019594025.1 Thermoplasmata archaeon | reverse complement strand
ACGGATGGAAAGGAAATTACGTACCAAAAAAGGCAAAGAAATCTACAAAAAGAGAAGCACCTCTGTCGAACCAATTATAGGACAGATCAAAAATCGTGGATTAGGAAAACTGCTGCTTAGAGGAATAGAAAAAGTGAAAGGTGAATGGAATCTGATTAACCTTTCACATAATCTATTGAAACTTTGGAGAGCAAGAACCTCAGCATAAAAGCTGAGGACCTGCTCAAAAAAGATTAGCGAAGAGGAGCAGGAACAATATAAAGTATTTATCTAATTTTATGAACAACTATTTCTCAGACAGGCTCTAATCTAATTACAAATTAATGAGGGCACTCGTAGTGTATCACTCTAAAAGTGGGAATACGGGAAAAGCGGCCCATGACATATCCGAGGAGTTAGAATGCTTTGTACACGTGGACATAGAAAAAATAGACGTGGAACGGTACCACCCCTTCCTTTTCGGCACGCTCAGGGCTTTCAAAGACATGTTTTCTAGCGAGGAATTCCCATTGACCGGCCTTAGTTATGATCCAATTAAGTATGACTTCTTAGTTGTAGGTTCACCGGTATGGGGAAATTCATGTACACCTCCAATAAGATATTATCTTTCTGATCTGGAAGAGTACTCCTCTCGAGCTGCTTTTTTCACTACCCAATCGGGTAAACCTACCTATGACGCTATTAAAAAGATGGAAGAGTTATTCGGTATGGAAGCAGATGCAAAGTTAGCTATTAAAAAAGGTGATATCGATAAGGGTGAGTATTTCAACGATATCAAAAATTTTGTTAGCGAACTCCTAGGAATGGAACATTGAATTATTAGTTAAAGTTAATACCGGGATTCGAAAGACTTATAATCGCTACATCGCATAATCGGTTCAAACATTCAGATTATGGGTGTGTAACAATGTTCAATGAAAAAGCACAGATGATGAAACTCAAAGATATAAGAGAACTGCAGGAGAAACGATTGGTAAAGATGGTCAGGTACGCCTACGAAAACGTTCCTATGTACAAAAAGCGTTTCAAAGAAAAGGGCATAACACCATCGGATGTAAACAAGCTGGATGATTTAAGGAAAGTTCCTTTCACCGTTAAAGACGACCTGCGTGATCATTACCCTTACGGAATCCTGGCTGTTCCCAAAGAGCAAGTTGTGCGTTTTCACGCATCTTCGGGAACCACTGGAACACCTACCGTCGTTTCCTATACACGCAAGGATATGGAGGTTTGGGGAGACCTAATGGCACGGACGTACAACGCCGCCGGTGCGGAGCCGGAACATATAGTTCAGAACGCATACGGATACGGTCTATTTACCGGAGGGCTGGGCTTCCACCATGGTGCAGAGGTACTGGGCTGTGCGGTGCTTCCTACAAGTACGGGTAATACTAAAAAACAAATCAAGATGATGTACGACTTCCAGACAGATATTTTGGCATGTACACCTTCATACGCCATCTACTTGTCTGAAGCCGCGAAAAAGTTCGGCTATGATCCGAAAGAGGACTTCAACTTGAAAGTCGGCATGTTCGGCGCCGAACCATGGAGTGACGAGGCTAGGGAAAGTATACAGGAATCCTTCGGATTGAGTGCACAGGACGTGTACGGGATGAGCGAGCTGTACGGACCTGGAGTGGCGGTAGAGTGTCCCGAACAAAAGGGTCTTCACATATGGAGTGACCAGTTCTTGGTTGAAACCATCAACCCTTCAACGGGAGAAGTACTTCCCGAAGGTGAGAAGGGAGAGCTTGTATTCACCATGCTCACCCGTGAGGCGATGCCTTTACTTAGATACCGCACCAAGGACATAGCGGTGGTAAACTACGAAGAGTGCGAATGTGGTAGGGCTCACCCGCGTATAATGAGGATCAAAGGTCGTAGTGACGATATGTTGATAGTCGGTGGCGTAAACGTCTTCCCCAGTCAGATCGAGGCAGCACTACTTGAGACCGAAGGTATTGGAGAACACTATCAAATAATCGTGGACAGGGACGTTCTCGACAAGCTGTTCGTCAAGGTAGAGGTGGATAAAGATTACCATGAATCCGATAAGTACGACGAAGAGGAGCTAATGAAGAGGGCTAGTGAAAACTTAACAGCGGTTCTCAACATAAGAGCGAGGTTGGAATTGCTTGAACCAGGCAGTCTGCCGAGGACAGTAGGCAAGGCTAAAAGAGTAATCGATCTCAGAGAGGAACACGACCGTATCGAAGAGCCTTAAATAGTAAAGGGGGTATAACCCCTTCACCAAACCTTTTATTTATTTAGTCTATTTAGGTGGGCGTGTATAACGGAGTAAGCTTCCCTCTTGTAGAACCAAAAGTCATGGCGATTTATGGGGTTACTAAAAATTCAAGTAAACCTGCAGCCCTCGTGTATCATCGTATGAAAAATACGGAGTGCACAGTGATTCCTATTAATCCAAATGAAAAAGAGTTTCCAAGTAGTCTAGATGATGCAACTGAAGAAGTAGACATAGCTGTACTAACAGTGTCTTCTAAGTATCTGGAAACAGCAGTCATGGACTGCATCGAAAACGATGTTAAAGTGATTATGGTACCCTCTGCCGATAGCGATGAAATAATTAAAAAAATTTACGAAAACGTGGATAAAGAAAAACCCCGCGTACTCGGACCCAACAGTTTAGGGCTCTATAAGCCCGATTCTAGACTGGATACGATCATAATCGATGAAGAGGTACTGATTCGACCTTCAGAGGGTAATGTAGCTTTCGTCTCACAAAGTGGATTCTTAGCACTGCCAATTTTTGAATCCCTTTATGAACGCTCATTAGGCATTTCTCTTTTTGCCGATATCGGAAGTGCTTTCGATATAAACGAATTAGATGTTTTAGAATACCTATCGAAAGATGAAAAAACAGATGTGATCGCGTTGTATCTTGAAAAACTGGTCGATGGACGAGCCTTTTTTAAAATCGTAAAAACCATGAAAGGAAAAAAAAGGATAATTTTGTTGAAGGGTGGACGCAGTGAAGGATCGAGAAAGGCGGTACAAACTCATACCGGAGAGATGTCGAAGGGCTCCTATTCCGTTTTGGAGGGGGCTTCTGAACAGTTGGGCATAGCATTGGCTAAAGATGAACGTGAACTGGTTGACTTTATAATCGCTTTAACAAAGAATCGTTTTCTCGATGACAATAAAATTGCCGTATTGAGTACAACCGGCGGTATGGGTGTGATAGGTACAGACGCTGTGGCCGCTTCCTCTTTACTTGCACTCGCCCAACTATCTAACCGTACCATAAAGGCCATCCACCGCAGCGTTCCTTATGCAGATTCAAAGAAAAATCCGGTGGACCTATCACCACGGGTGGACAACCATGGATTTGCAGAGGTCCTTCAAATACTTGTAGAGGCGTCGGAGGTGTCTGGTGTGCTAGTTTACCTCTCCGTTTCCCCAAACACCACTGAGGAGCTCATCGACGATATTAACAGTGTATACTATCGAACATCTAAACCAGTAATTATAGTGCTTTTAGGCGACCTCTCTTCCGTTGAATTGAACAAAGGATTCTTATCCTATGGAATTGATACGTATACCTCCACTAATCGTGCAGTTAGAATACTTGAATTACTGTCAAAAGGAGCAGAAAATGTCTGAATCACATCATCTATTTAGAAGAATAGTTCATTCTATGGCTTGGATTTTTCTTGTATATTACTTGATGCCGAAAACCATACTGGGTTACAATCGAGCTATTCTTTTCCTAATAATCGTTTTAATAATCCTCTCTTTCGAATCAATCAGAGTTTGGAAAAAATGGTACATTTTTGGTCTGAGAGATTACGAACGAACAAAAATAGCGGCCTACGCATGGGCTACCATGGCCGCTGCTATTGCCTTGTTATTATTCCCCATGCATCTTGCAATCCTGGCTCTTGTCGGTATGGGAATTGTAGATCCTCTATGCGGTGAAACCAGACAACACGTTCCGAGGTTATATCCGATTATACCATTGATCGCCTATTTCCTATTATCCATAATCATTCTGAATCTGCTTACAGGTTACGAACTCACCCTACTACTCGTTTTTGCATTTGTAGGCTCTATAGCCGCAATAATTTCAGAGTATCCAAAGATTGTATTTGACGATGATTTTCTAATGGTGATCGGTCCCTTGGTAGCTCTTCGTATTTTGGAGTATCTATTGATATAAATGGAAAAGTTTAAACCACTGAATAATATATGATGCTGTATGAAAAAGCAACTCTTGGAATGGCTGGATGACGATGATAGGGAATACAAGGTAATCGATCACCCCAATCTTAATTGGTTGATACAATTGAAGCACGGAGACAGGGTGGTGCTTCTAGGTAATCCTGAAGATTATTCTAAGAGGCTGGAAGTAGTTTACAAACTATCGGTAAGCGAGGAACACAAACAAATCATCGGCGGTATGGATCCAAAAATGAGGTCGGGTTTTGAAAGGGCTTTAGTCATGATGCTTTCCGGCGACAGCGTGATTTACAATATCAGGAGAGACAAAAAAAACAATCCAGACAATGTCGTAATAAAAAAACACCTTTACGACGAAGACATCACCAGGACTCTGTTCTTCGATACGGTACAGAGTTTGGTAAACGTTGGTATGCGAACAACGGTACACTTTCAATCCTTGGGAGGAGTCCCGACTCAAGGCGAGGAGGTAAGTTCAACAAAACCGGGTCCTTCACTTTATCGTTAAATCAGAGGTAAACATACCCGATTATTACCGCAGCCCCAAGTAATCCTTCCATTAACCAAACCAGTGCAACCAGCTGCCATTCTTTTACTTTGAACTTTTTTACTATCAAATGTGTTATGCTCTCGGTCTTATCATGAACGCTGATTAGATATTTTTCTTCGTCCATATCTGCAAAGTTTTCCGCTTGGAATCCGCCTCTGAATTTTAAAAAAAATTCAACTATCATGGGAACAAAGAGGATGATTCCAGGGGTTATCAACCCGCTGATTATAGCCGCGGAACTGAGCGCCGCCCCGCTGAAGAGCGTAAAGGTGTCTCCGGGAAAGATTCTAGATGGATAAAGGTTGAAGACGCTAAATCCTAGAGTTGCACCCAAAAGCGGAAACAAAATATAGAGACCATAACCTGGACCGTTTTTAAGGTAAATCAGAATTATCAGAGTAATGGAGCAAATAGATGAGAGTCCCGCACCCAGTCCGTTGAAACCTTCCAACATATTCGATGCGTTCGCGGCACAAGTCACACCAAATGGAACTGCCAGCAGTATGAAGTAAGAGTATGAAATTTCATAAGAAAAAATTGTAACGTTTTGATTCATCATCTGAATACCAAAGGGCAAAGCAAAAATATAGGGTAAAAAAGCCTTGGTTTTCTGACGTATGGAAACGATATCGTCCACCATACCTATGAACCCTGCACCTATGATTGCTATTATAGCGGTTAAGAATAGAGCGGTGTCTATACCCTCACCGGCCCTACCCAGTAAAATAGAGGTTCCCACAATAAACCCGATTATCGCCGCTAAACCACCCATTTCCGCAACAAAATTTCTTCCGTGTTTGTGCATGTCCTTTCCATCAATACCTGCTTTAGGGAACTTTAGGATCTGCCAACGAGACACTACTAAGGCGACAAAGAAGGCACCAGTTATTGATAACCACATATCCAACATATTAAGTACTCCAATACCTCTGTATCCACGTATTCTTTACAACGTACGGAATCCTATTTGTGTCCGTAATTTCCATAAACCGGGGGTTTGATACAACCATTCTAATAAACGAAACAACCTCTTCTACAATATAAATCTTTTTTGCCAGTATTAACAGATAACCCACGCTAAAAGTGTAGAAAGAAGTACAAGAAAGTACATGATAAAGGTAGTCTGTTTCTCGGTCAGGGAAAGATGATAAGGGAAGAACCACATCAATGTATGTTGGTTCGGCGCATCGATGGTACCATCAGGACGAACGTCTCCAAATTTGGTCTTGGTTTTCCTCCTATCCCTCAAAAACCAGTAAGCAACCATTAAGAAGTTTAGAGAAAGAGGGATCAGTGCTATGAATATGAAGACCTCCATGTTTCCCAATATGGCAACTATACCTATCATAGCCCCCATGAATAGGTCTCCACTATCTCCCGGAAAAACACCTGCGGGCTGGAGATTATAGGAAAGGAAAGCTAGATTCGCCCCTAGGAAAGGAAAGATGAGGTAAAGAATTTCGATATCTCCTGAACGGTATAACTTTAGACTGGCGAACGCCAATATTATCAAGGTAGTACCTGCGGATTGTCCGTTATAATAGGAAAACATATTGACTAGGTTGGCACAGACCATGATATAGAAGGGAAGAATTATCAGTAGATATATTACCCCCAGCTGAAGCGTATAGGAGGATACATGTATAGAGGTGCTCACATACTGTGTTAGAGGAAATGCGAAGAATAGAGGCACCAGTATTTTCATCATTTTGTCGTGGCTCACATCTTCGTCTCCTCCAATACCCAGTAAATCGTCGAGGAGCCCAAAAATAAAATAAAATAATAATACGAAAAGAGCAGGATATATACTAAAGGGCATCTCTCCAATGGACATCAAAAATAATATACCCGCAAGAAAGGCGAAGGCTATGCCCATTCCTCCCATCTCTGGAACTGGGGGATGCCCCAATTTGTACATGTCCTTTCCAACATATCCCTTACGTTTCAATTTTTTAAGCAGCGGTGCGAATATTATCACACCTGCGATGTACGTTATGGATATGCTCAAGGTCAAAATTACTCCGGGGTCCAAGGGACTACACCATAGGACGGTTAAGAGTGTTTTAGTATTAAAAGTTAAGCGGTGCGGTGGGAACAGTATACAGATGTATTCTTGGTATAATGGAACATATTAAAGCATTTTTTATACACTCCGCTCTGGTCAACCGGTTTGCACTTAAAACTTCTACAGCACCTTTGTGGGAAATGGAAAAATTATTTTCTATCAACCTTCCTAACGTTTCCCCGTGTTCTAATTTTTCTACCCAACTTTTAGGAATCGTAAAACCAGGACCGTGTCCCACAGTCTCGTAACCTACGGAATCAATAACAACCGCATATTCCATAGAGAAATGAATTCCGTGTTTATAAAAGATACCGCTTTCGATCCCTACGCCGTAATCATATCGGCGGGGGACGGCTGCTCTCTTTTTCGCCTGTTTGATCGTTTCATCTTCAAAAGATTGTGGCTTGATATTATCGAGAGATTTAGATGTTATCTCAAATTCAAAGAACTCTGAAAAAACATTTCTTACCTGTTCAAGTTTGATAGGGTTTTGAGTCTCAACGTGTATTTTAACCGGTGTTAATCTTTTGCCAGAACGGCTTATCCGTCCTTCTCGAATCCGGGATGAACTTATAGGTATAAGGTCCTCAGCCATTACAGGAGGAACTACCACCAGCTCAAGTGGTTTTTCTCCCCTTTCTTTTCTCATCTCGTTAATTTTCTTTCCTCTTTTTTTCGTATCCCAGGAGACAACTAAAACATCGTATTCACCTTTGAGTGCTTCACTGTAAGGGTCGGATATTTCTACTATCTCCCAATTATCGAATTCTGAAAGATGGTCTTTTAATTCCTTTTTTCTTTCGGCGTACGGAGCTTCTAATTCTGGTTTCCATCGGGATAGGAAATTATCGGACACAAGACCTATTTTTACGTCTCCTATTTCTAGTGCTGTAATCAGCATTTTTTTATGGCCTTTGTGAAGCTTGTGAAATGTTCCACCTAGTATCACTTTTTTAACCATAAAGTTCATCCCTTTACAATAGACGTAAAAACATCAATACAAGTAAGATCCCCAATAGAGCATAAACTATGTACATCCTGTGTTTCCTCTTTGAAATCAGCTCGTTGTAATCCTCCCTGCATTTCTCAGAGCAGAAAACTTCGTCTAGGGGGATCGGTTTCCCGCATATTTGACAGTGTTTGTGAGGTTCCATCACCTAAGATATGGATTTGGCGGATATAATCATTTGGGTTTATCTGTGGCCGAATACTGCGAAGATAGGTGTGCCCGTATCAAGAATGTTTACGAAACCGTACCTTTCGAACTGAACTACCTGATTTTCGCGAACATATTCGATAGTTGGCTCGACGATACCCTTCTCCCGGGATCCTTCGGTCTGTTCAACTACGGCATCGATACCTTCACAGAGCCAATGTATCTTTCTAATATCCTTGTTTTCATAGCCCGTTATCTTAGCAGTGTTTCCGTTTAATTCAAAATTACAGAAATTCTTTAACCTGACCTCCTTTCCCTGAAATTCTTCCCAATCGTTTTTGGTGATATAAACCGTATCGCGGGTCTTCAATTTTCTATTTCCCCTTTCAGGGTGATCCGGATGTAAAGGCAGTTCGGTAAATTCACCTTTTATTTCACCCTCTAGTTTAACTTCCACAGGATCAGGAACGAAATGATATCGATTTGCCTCGTCGTCGATCAATTCCCTGTTCTTCGCATACAGTTTTGATGCGGGCACCTCGATATCTGTCAAAGACATACCGAATCCCAGGATGAATTCCCTAACAGCTTCCGGCCTTATCCCTCTTCGTTTCAAAGATTGAAGGGTCCAAGTCCGGGGGTCGTCCCAACCATTTAACTCACCTAACTTTAGCTTCTGCTGAAAATCACTTTTACTCAGTCTAAACTCCTTCAAACGAAGCATGCCGTAGTGTAGGAATTCAGGTCCATCCCATCCAAATAAATCCCATAGATGTTCCTCCATCTTGTCCTCCATCATCAGATCTTTTCCTCGTAAAACATGGGTCATGCCCAGTAAGTGGTCGTCCACGGCCCAGGAGAATTCCAAAAGAGGCCAAACATGATATTTATTCCCTACTTTGGGATGTGGATTATTAGATATTCTGAATAGAACTCTATCTCTGAAAGCGGGGTCCGGATACTGCATATCCGTTTTGATCCTTACGATGGCTTCACCTTCATCAAAAGCCCCCTGCAGCATGGATCCCCATAAAGAGAGATTCTCTTTCACGGTCCGAGAACGGTGTTGGCATTCCTTCCCCTTCTCCCTAAACCCTCTAAGGTTTTCCGCAGAGCATTCACAAACATAGGCTTCTCCCATCTCGATAAGTTTCTCACCGTACTCGTAGTAAAGTTCCATCCTCTCGGATTTATAGTAGGTTTCGTGCCATTCTACACCTAACCACTCCAATCCATCTTTAATGAGATCGTACGCAACGTTCAACGGCTTCTTCTTATCCGAACCTATGGTATCGTCGTAGAACAATATCAGCTTACCGTCATAACGTTTAACGTACTCGTCGTTGAGGATCACCATCCTCGCGTTCCCGATATGCAGTGGGCCGCTGGGATATGGAGCAAGCCGCATGACCACCGTATCCACATCTAACTCGGGAAGATGTTCTTCTTTCTCCACCTCTTTCTCCTCAAAGTATTCAGGCATCAAGTCTTTTAGAGCATCTTCTTGTTCCTGAGATGACATCAGATTAACTTCTTCAACAACTTCTTCGATCAATGATTTGGTACCCTGTGGATCCTTCCTACATCCTTCACATTCACCCATAACTTTTCCCATCACTGGACCCACGGTCGCCTCTCCTTCGAATTTAACCGCGTTCCTCAGTGCATACTTCAAAACGACCTTACGAACATCCTGTGACATAACTGCCATATCAAAGGCCGCGTATTTGTGTTTTTTCTTTGTCTTTTTTACTGATATTTAGGGTTTTGATGGAAAATTCTATATATGCCGTTCATTGTTTGGGAGTATAATATGTTCAAGAATATACTGATAGCTACCGATGATTCACAGCTTATCAAAAATGCGATTGAATATACCGCAAACTCTTTTCCCGGTGCTAATTACCATATAATCAGTGTAATCAATACTACAAGCCCAAGTATTCCTATAACCGATATACTGATGGAAGATTTGAAAGAGGCGTCTAGGAGAGCGATAAAAGACGGTGTTGAAATACTTGAAAAGATGGGGGTTGAGGATTGTAAAAAGGTGATCAGGAAAGGTACGCCGAGTGCGGAGATAGTGAAATATTCAGAAGAAAAAAATATAGACCTGATTGTGATGGGGACTCAATCCAAATCAGGTACTCAAATCTACGAGATCGGGGAGACCTGTCTTCATGTACTAGAACACAGTTCTATCCCGGTGCTTCTTTTTGACTATATTGTCGAAATAAAGAAACCAAAAAAGCTGCTACATCCAACTAGTGGAACAAAATACTCTTTAAAAGCGGGATGCCTTGCCATCAGACTTGCGCAGTATTTCAATGGTAGAGTTGAAATATTGAGTACTCGAGGAGGCTCTGAAACTAGGTCTACATTTAAAAATTTGCACGACTTCTCAAAAAAACACAATATTCCATATCATCTGAGGTCATGCGCGGTAAAACCCCATGAAGAGATCGTAAAAGAATCAAGGAAGAACGATCTTATCATTGCAAGTCTCGGTAGACCGGGCTTGAAGTACAAATTGAGAAAAATATATCCTCCCTACGCTATAGGAAAGCTTGAGAGAGAAATAATAGTTGAAACACGGAATCCGACCCTTTTTGTGGAAGATTAAGTTATAGAATCAAACAGTCGATTTAGTATCAATCCACCAACAGCACCAGCTAGTTCATTAATTCTAAACCCACGGTCGTACCCCGTACGCTTTGCTTTCTGGATGAGTTTACCGATCATCTAATGAGTTCATAAATCCAGTATCTTGGTGATCCTCTTAACCAATTCTAACAGACCTATAGTGGCTAGTCCGCTTCCACCTGCTACCAACCATTGATATCTTCCCAAGGGTACGTTTCCGAACACAACCTGCAGTGTGGGGTGATACAAAGTTAATAGGACCATTGGGATGGTAATCAAACTGGCTAATATTATGAATTTATTTTTGAATGGATTGAATTGGCCTATCGTCTTATCTAGCGATCTGAAATTATAGGCATTGACAATTATCATCACCGATATGGAAGTGAAAGCCATCGTTCTAGCTAACTCTACGCCTCCGGTGGTTAGTCCATAGTAAAAGGCGACGGTGGCCATCGCAACCATCGTTATCGCCATAGACGTGATGAGGAATAAATTTCTAGTACTTAGCAGTTCTTTATTTGGGTCTCTAGGGGGTCTATCCATTATACCTTCGTCCGCAGGGTCGACGCCTAAACCCATACCAGGTCCGGTCTGACCTATCATGTTTAGGAAAAGGATCTGCATAGCACCTAGTGGAAGTAGGGCGAAATTTCTAGTAAACGCCAATATTGACGCTATAAGTATGACTTCGGTGAAATTTCTTGAAAGTAAGAAAGTTACGAACTTTTCTATATTATCATATATCTTTCTTCCGCCTTCGATAGCCTTTTCGATGGTTCCGAAGTTATCGTCCAATAGGATCATGTCACTAGCTTCTTTGGTAACGTCAGTCCCCTTGATACCCATGCCTATACCTATATCTGCATGGTTGACGGCAGGTGCGTCGTTTACACCGTCACCGGTCATCGCGACCACCTCACCATGGGCTTGTAATGCTTTTACGATCTGGGACTTATTACCTGGGTGTGTTCTGGCATAAACATCTACATCTTCGATTACATCGCTAAGTTCTTCATCACTCATGTTATCCAGCTCCTCACCGGTGATAACACGAGGATTATCCGTAAGATCGATTCGCTCGGCGATGGCTCTAGCGGTGTCTGAATTATCACCGGTCACCATCTTGACCTGAATGCCAGCATTCTTACACTTCCTTATCGCCTCTGGAACTTCTTCTCGAGGAGGGTCGATTATCCCGGTGAGACCCAAAAATGTCATATCTTTTTCTACTTCGTCCTCCTCAGGGCTTACTGGTGGATCGTCTCGATAGGCATAAGATAAAACCCTCATAGCATCTTGGGCGTATTTTGTATTCTGCTCCAAGATCTCTTCCTTCATATCTTCGGTTAAACTTTTTCGTTCTCCGTCGATCAATATATGTGAACACCTTTCTATAACAATCTCGGGAGCACCTTTCATGAACGCCCGATGTATATTCTTATCCGGGTCCTCGTGGATCGTAGTCATCCTCTTTCTTTCTGAGGTGAACAAAATCTCTTCAACTCTGTTGTATTTCTCCCTTAACTTTTCGGTGCCGTATTTGGCCTTTTCTCCCAAGGTGACCAAGGCAGCTTCTGTAGGTTCGCCGTGAACTTCTTCTTCATCCCCTTCGTAATGGATCAGTGCGTTGTTACAGAGCGCCCCTGTCTTTATGAGTAAGTCCAAAGATTCTTTTTCCTCTAGATTTACAGGTTTTCCATCCTTTAATATATCTCCTTTAGAAGAGTAACCTACACCGGTCACCTCGAATTGTTCTCCACCTGCATATATCTGCTTTACCGTCATCTCATTTTTAGTAAGCGTTCCGGTTTTATCGGTACAGATCACCGTGGTCGAACCCAGCCCTTCGACAGCTAACATCTTCTTGACTAAAGCATTCTTTTTGGCCAGGTCTTTCATACCCAAAGAAAGGGTTACAGTCATGGTAAGCGGTAAAGCCTCTGGTACGACGGCAACTGCAACGGCTATGGTAACAGTTATTATCAGTTCCCTTTGAACACCGGCCCAGAAACCGATACCGAAAAGTACGAAAGAAACCAGTATCGCTACGTATCCCACTTTTTTTGCCAGATCCTTGGTTTTCCTCTGGAGTGGTGTGTCTACTGTTTCCTCTTGTAGTTCACCTGCGATCTCTCCGAGCTTAGTTTTCATACCGGTTTTTTGCACCTTTCCCTCACATCTGCCCCTGGCAACAACGGTTCCCGAATAGATTTCGTCACCATTATGTTTGGTTACAGCTTCGCTTTCCCCGGTAAGTATCGATTCGTCCACTTTAAGGTTGTTTGACTGGACGACCTCCGCGTCCGCCGGTATTTTGTCCCCCATCTCCAGCGCTATCACATCTCCTAGTACCAGATCTCTACTGGGAACATCTTTAATTTTGCCATCTCGGTATACCTTAACAGAGGATGCAGCCATCTTTTGCAGTTCTTGCATGGCCTTTTCAGCCTTCCATTCCTGAATGAATCCCATGGCGGCGACGATAATGATTATTGCCACTACAAAATAAAATTCTGCCATCTCGTTAGCGGCATAAGAAACAATAGCCGCTACCATCAAAATCCAGATCAATATATTCTCCTTGAACTGATCAATCAAAACATCCAAAGGAGTTGTTTGCTCCCCCTTCTCTAGCTCATTGGGTCCGTATTTATCTAGCCTCTCCGAAGCGGCTTTAGATGTCAACCCCTTAGTCATGGATATAGTGTCTAAAACACTATCATTTATAAGTTTTATGTATGAGGGCACCGTAAAAAGGTAATTTTTTCAATGAATATATCTTTTGTTTTGCAAAAGATTTATATTCTCTGATAATATTCTGGATTATGTTAAAAAGCCTACCGAAAGGGTGTCTTTATGTT
>JAFDUB010000044.1 GCA_019594025.1 Thermoplasmata archaeon | reverse complement strand
GAAACGGAAAAAGGAAAATAATCAAGATGAACATAGGGGACAAAACAGTATACATTGATTACGAGGAACAACCAAAATTTTGATATTGTAAGCATATTATCACTGCATCGATGGACACCGAAGAGCGTATGAAAATCGTGTTGAACAATGTTCGGGAAGTGGTTACCGAAGAAGAGTTGAGAGAGCTTATGGAAGAAAAGGCGGAACCATCGGCTTACATCGGTATCGAGCCGTCGGGGATGATGCACGTGGGCCAGGGTATGATGTGCGCTAATAAAATAAAAGATATGCAGGAAGCAGGCTTTCACGTTAAGATACTGCTGGCCGACTGGCACGCCTACATAAACGACAAGCTAGGGGGAGACATAGAGGCCATACGTATATGCGGCGAGTACATAAAGGACTGCTTCCTCGCTTTAGGTGTGGATACCGATAAAACCGAGTTCGTACTAGCTACCGACCTCATGGACCGTATAGATTATTGGGAACGGGTACTTAGAGTGGCAAAATCAAATTCCGTTGCACGTATTAAAAGAGCGGTGGACATAATGGGAAGAGAATCGGAGGAAACAGCGGCGGATTCATCCATGCTTCTGTATCCCTCACTACAGGTAACCGATATATTCGAATTAGGGGTGGATGTTGCGTATGCGGGAATGGACCAGAGAAGAGCCCATATGCTAGCAAGAGATACCGCCGACAAACAGGACTGGAAAAAACCGGTGGCACTGCACACACCCATACTCTCCGGGTTAAAAGGAAGCGGTAGGATGGACGCCGCTTCCAAAGGTAAGATGAGTAAAAGCGACCCGGATTCATGTATTTTCATACACGATGAGCCGGAGGATATTACAAGAAAGATCAACGGTGCTTACTGTCCTCCGGAAGTGGAAGGGAACCCGATATTAGAAATGACCAG
The DNA here is from genome assembly GCA_019594025.1 of Thermoplasmata archaeon. Taxonomy (GTDB): domain Archaea; phylum Thermoplasmatota; class Thermoplasmata; order Halarchaeoplasmatales; family Halarchaeoplasmataceae; genus Halarchaeoplasma. The sequence goes on along the minus strand of JAFDUB010000044.1, from coordinate 11,576 downwards.
GTATATAATACTACCATCCACCGGAGAACTTCATATCGACAGGCCTGAAAAGTGGGGCGGCGACCTTCACTACGATACCTACGAACAGTTAGAGAAGGACTATGTAGAAGATCAGCTGCACCCTGCGGACCTTAAAAAGGCGGTGGCTCAATCGTTATCCGATATATTGAAGCCGGTGAGGGATTACTTCGAAGAGAAAGGTGAAAATTACGTGAAATTAAAAAATGTGTTAGAGGCTCAATAACCAGAATGATTCTATCTAGGTAATACCATCATTTAACCGGTTTTGAGATACCTTTCTCTTTAATCACCGCCCGTGTTCTCCGCACGAGCTTTTCCATATACTCCTCCACATCCCCTTTACCTTTGAGGACGGCTGCACCGGGATGACCTCCGCCGGAGATATTATCCTCCTTTTCCGTTAACCTATGGAACAGCTTACCCATATCGACCCCTCGGTTTATTACTTCGTTTTTACTGCGGCAGGAGATCAAAAATTCGTTACTCCTCTGTGATCCAGAAAAGGATATATCTGCACCTACCCTAAGCAGCATCTCGGACACGGATGATTCAAAGGAGCTTACATATGTGTAAGCGATAAGGAAGCCCTTTTCTCTAACGTGCTTAGACCGCTCGGCACCTTTCAATCTGCATATCTTCTCCGAGTACGTTCTTTGGGAGGAAATTATACTGTAAACTTCGGAGATAGCAACACCGGATAACTCCATCATCTCAGCTAACGTGCGTAACGTATCAACGTTAGCCCGCCGTAATCCAGACGTATCGGTAAGTATACCGGCAATTAACGCTATACCTTCGTCCTTGGAAAGGGTTTTAGGACTCACCATATCGTATATTATCTCTGCACAAGAGGTCTTATCTTCTTTGATAATGTCCACATCCCATCCATTGGTAGTATGGTGATCTATGAGTACCGCTTTTTTCGTAGGTACGGATATAGGATCTAATTGGGATGGTGTAGGTGTATCCACAACAACGTATTGTTCGTAGTCCTCCTTCAGAGGAGGAAATTGGTACTCGAATTCAAGGTATTCTGCCAACGGTTTACCCTTCCTATCGGGAGAATTCGGCAGCGCCACCTCTCCTCCGTATCGATTATGTAAAAAATAGAGAGACCCGATCGCGTCGGGATCAGCATTTTGATGTGATAAAAAAAGGGTTTTAAGGCCGGGACGGATCGTATCCATCTACGCCCCGCCGATGGGACCCTGCTGCATTCCACTCAATTTGGATGTGAGTTCCTGCTGTAGTTCCTGGAAGTTTTTACGTAGTTTTTCTTCCTGGCGTGAAAGGGACTTTAGCCTAACCTTGAGTGTCTCGAGTTCATCTTCAAGCTCCTCAATTAGCTCCTTTCTATCTTTAACCTTAACGAGTAAATCCCCGCCCAGATTTCTGAAAATCGGTGTGTCGTCATCCAACTTTTGGAGTTCTTCAAGCGCCCTTTCTACATCGTTGTTTTTCATATCCAGCTGCTGTTTCTGCGACGTGACTCGCTGAAGCTGCTGCTGCATCTGTTGTGCCTTTGCTATCTCGTTCTGTATTTCTTCCTGCGAAACGCTCATTTTATTACCTCTTTATTTGAGTATGCATTCGTTATGTTGGTGGTTACACCAAGCCATCTTAAATAGGAATTAACCGAAGCTCGAAGCGCATGGATGTCCTGGGCATCTATGCGGATTAATGGGGGTTCCGTGGATATCTCGATTGAAACCCGATTCATGCCTTCGTCGGCTTCGGGGCGAAGTGCCTCCAATGCCGTTTTATTAACGGCGGTGTCTTCCAACTCGACAACTGCATGTTTCATCGAGCTTTCAACACCTTTTTTACATTTGGCGGATCTTTATAGAATACCTTGGCACCACAGTTTTCACACTGTATACCAACGGTGCTCATATCCGTTTTGATTCTTTCTTTGCAAACCGCACACCTGAACATCTGTTCAGTCCTCCTCGAGGCGGATGTTCCTACCTAGGTACGGTCTGTAGGCCCCTCCTGCAAAGGTTAGGCCGCATTTTTTACACCTCCAAATACCCGTACTCTTCCGCTTTATTTTTTTATTATGACATTCAGGACATTCGTAAGAGTCTTTTGCTTGCTCTTCGATAGTTTTAATACTACGTCTGGCTTTAACACCGTAACGAGCACCAAAGCGACCAGTGCTGCCGACTTTCTTCTTCTTTACCATAGTCTATCAGCCCTTTAAACACGCTGGTGTGTGTCTCCACCATATTTAAATGTTTTCCTCCGAGAGGTTTTCTAACCGTTCTCTCAGCTCATCTCCGATCTCCTGAGATTTTTTGATGCAGTTCCGTACATCATCGTAACTAAATACACCTGAAAGACCTTTCTGCATGGCAACAAGATGACCTTCCTCATTGGTTGAGACGGTTATTCTTGTATCGGCGATTCTCTCTTCTTCCAATCTTGCATCGAGTAGTATCTGATCCCGGATCTTACTGAAAGTGGTCGGTACCACTACGTGATCTACCGGAAGTGGGTAATCCTCACCCAAATCGAATTTCTCCGCCGGTACGATAGTATTCATCAAAGCCGCCATTGCACCGATACCGCAGGCGTCGAACAGGTTACCGTCGAAATCCAGTATGTGCATATCTATGAATATTAACCATACCTTCTCGCCTTCTTCGATACAAAGTTTGCTGGCATCCACAACATTACCTTCTCTGATGCCTCTGTCGACAACTCTGGCTAGTTCAGTAGCATCTTCCCGTGGAGGACCCGCTTCGTAGTTCGGTGAAGCCATAGGTATGAGCTCGGCGGAAGTGATCACCACGCCTTTGTCCGGTGTATCCGAGAAGGGTTCACCGACGTCCATTTTTATTCCAACTACAACATCGGTATCTCCCAGCTTCACCCTGGCCGACCCTTCGGCAGGGCCTATCCAGTTGGACTGTATCTTTAACTCGCGATGTTCGTACATATCCCGGCCGTCTATCCTTTTTCCTTCACTAATGAGTCGATAAAGGTACTCCTTGGTTATCCTTGATATGATCTCCTTCATGTTATCACTCATCCTCCTCGAAATCGTAGTCTTCAATTGAGGTAGAATACCTCCGCTTCAAAGCATCCCTCTGTATCTCATATATCTCTTTACAAGCGCCAATAGCCAAGTCCATAGCTTCGTCCAATTCTTCAGCAGTGAGGTCTCCGTCCATCTGAAGTAAGGTTATTTTGTCTGTCCTTGGTACTATAGCTAAGGGTACATCCGCCTCTCCGAAGTTGTCCTCATTTTTACCAAGATCCAAAGCTACATGGCCCTCGATCTTTCCGGCTGCACATGAAGCTATCATATCGGACATAGGTATGCCCGCATCGGCAAGAGCTATCGATGCTGCCGTTAAAGCTGCGCATCGGGTACCCGCGCTGGCCTCTAATATTTCTATGAAAACGTCCACCGCCGAACGGGGGAACTGTTCAACAAAAACGATCTCTTCCAGAGCCTCGGATATAAGCTTACTTATCTCTACCGATCTGCGATCCGGTCCGGGTCTTTTCCGGTCCGAAACAGAAAAGGCCGCCATATTGTATCTTGCCTGAACGACCGCTTTCGAGGGGTCCTGAGCATGTCGGGGATGCAGTTCACGGGGTCCGTAAACCGCGACCATCACTTTGTTCTCACCCCAAGTTAGGTATGCGGAACCATCGGCACGCTGTAAAACGCCTGCCTCGATCGTTATCTCTCTCAATTCATCAAATTTTCTTCCATCCAATCTTAATCCATTCTCATCTATCAATTTAATATCGGAATCCATTCCCATATTTATTCCTCCTGATCAAAATCTTTACCAGTTTCGTTCTTTAAATACTCTTTTACCGCATCGGTAAGACCCACCGCCTGTGCCTTGTCTTCAATCATCTGGATGGCCGTAACAGCTATATACTGTCCTTCGAGGTCTCCGTCTATCCAAATGCGGCCGTTCTGCCCAACAAATACTCTACAGCCCGTGTAGTTCTTTAACATTGTAATCATCGAACCTTTACGCCCTATTACACGGGGGACCTGTGATGGGGCTATCTCGATAATCTGTCCACTGTTCAACTTCCTGAGCCCTTCTTCATCCATACGTATCTGTACTTTTTTGAGTTCGTCTACATTGGATATCTTTACGAGTATAGCATCACCTACATCTATGTAGCTGATAGTATCCCCAAACTCGACTCTCCAAGGCACATCGTTCACGTGGAGTACCGCAGGAAACGCGGCGTTGATATCCACCATCCAAATTGATGAGTTCACATCGGTAACCGTACCGATGACTTTGTCACCTCGTTTGGGGTCATATCGTCCTCTCTGAGCAGCTATGTTAACATAACCTGAACGGAATGTTTTAACGCCCAATTTAGACGCATATATGTGCTGGTCTTTTTTGTAGGTTCCTCTACCAGGTCTATAACCTTCTTCTTCTATAACATCCCCTGGTAAAAGTAGTTCTCTCTTCTTTTCTTTGTCCATATTTATACACCTTTTTAACTAATAAATTTAATTAATCTTTAATTTCTATTTCTACTTGACCCTTGGTCAAATGGTTAAGGCGTTCGAAGAATTCGTCCTTAACGCCTGCCGGTATCTTAACGATACCATACCATCTTCCATCTGAAAGCCAATCTTCTTTTGCAATGGTTCCAAGAGATTTCAATTCTCCATATATTTTACCGTAGAGGTCACCTCGTACCTTTATGGAAACCTCTAATTTCTTAAAACTCAAAGGTATCAAGTCTCTTATACTATCTACAACTTCATCCATCTGCAGACTGACTGGTTTAAATGGGTCGATATGAACTTTAGCTTCGTTCAAAGCATTCTCTATTCTTGCAGGTGGATGAGGCGTACCTGTCTGTGGATTCATGGAATTACGGACTATCCTGTTAATGATCTCCTTCCGCTTCTGTTCCTGTCGTTTCCGTCTCTGTTCGGTGGTTATCTGTACGTCGCCCTTTTCCAGTATTGTAGTGGCAACTTTTTCAACATCTGTTGTTTCAAATATATTATTCAACAAATCGTTGGAGACTTCTTCTCCTTTTTTTGCGTCGGAAAAGACTTTGTCCACCGGCATGTTCTCTAGTATATCGACGTCACGTTTACCTCTGAATTTCTCTACCGCATCCGGTTTGATTAGTATTTCAAAGTTCTCTCCACGGGATTTGAAGCGAGCTATAATGTACTCGTCGAGAAGTGTATCGGTGTGTTCTTTAGGATAATCCTTCTTTCCCACGGTTACCACCCTATTCAAGGGAAGACAAATACTCCTTGATCTTGTCCTCCTTAACTTTCTTGAAGTCCTCTTCAGTGGTTATTATTACGATCTCAAGTGACGCAGGGTCTAAGTCTCCTTCTGTGGATCTCTTTAGTCCTTTAAGGGCTAAAACTATACCATCGTCTAGAGACATGTCATCATCGTACTCTTCATCGAAAACTTCCTGCACCTCTTCCCGGTCCATACCTATGCTTCCGGCTTTATATGCTTGGAAAGCACCGCTTGGGTCGGTCTCGTAAAGGTGAGGTCCGTCCTCGTCGACTCCCGCTATTAAAAGGGCGGTACCGAATGGTCGTACACCACCGTACTGTGTATAGGTTTGCTTATAATCACATATTCGTTTAACAAGTGTCGAAATGTCTATTCTTTCGTCATAAGATACCCTGTTTACCTGGGCCACCATTCGAGCGTAATCCACTAAGACTCTGGCATCTCCTACCAACCCTGAAGTTGCGAGTCCTATCTTTTTATCGATATGGAAAATTTTCTCTATTGAATCTGGCTCTACTAATTTACTGGATATAATCTTACCAACAACTAAGGCAACACCGTCTTTCGTCTTTATACCGATTGTCGTAGTACCCCGTTTGACGGCTTCCCTTGCATACTCAACTTGGAATAGTCTACCGTCGGGGGAGAAGACGGTTATTCCCCTGTCATATCCCATCTGTCCTGGCTGCATTCGTATTCACCTACGAGTAAAAGATACATGATAGTTATAAAGGTTGCCCTAGGGAAGATTCGCAACGTTAATAAATCAATCCATATCTAGATAAGAAAGGGAGGGGGGAGGTTATTGTGAGAGATCAAATTCCCCGCCTTTTGTAAAAAAAGGGAGGGAGGGTGATTATCGTAATGTGTGTCTTTGTACACAGATACATAAGTAATAAGTATATTTAAGCTTTTTCGTTTAATATCCTTAAACCACCGATGAAGAGACTTTAATGATTATAAACATGAGATTTAGTACGATATAAATCGTGTCCGACTATAATACCTAAAAACGATAATCATATAAGCAGATGTTCCTTAACGATAAACATGTTAGTCTCTGTGGACGTGGGCGGCACCTTTACCGATGTCGTGGTGGTGACAGAGACGTTGAAGCATTATAAGGTACCTTCCACCCCTGAAAATCCAGCGGAAGCGGTTGTAGAAGGATTCCCTGAAAGGGGAGATAAATTCATCCACGGAACCACGGTAGCTACAAACGCGTTTTTAGAAAAAAGGGGTGTTAAAACCTCTTTTATCACGAACAGAGGTTTCGAAGACTTACTGCACATCGGCCGCCAGACAAGGCCGGCATTGTACGACCTGCACATAGAAAAACCGCAGTTGCCTATAGGAGCGGATGACTGCTACGGGATCACGGGCAGGATCAATGAGAAAGGAGATATTATCCAAGAAGTGGACACAAAAGAAATAAAACGATTGGCACTTCATCTTAAAGAAAGGGACTGTTCAGCCGCAGTATGTCTTCTGCATTCTTACAAAAATAAAAGGCAAGAGGAAATCGTCGGTGAAATATTAAATGATAATGGTGTATTCCACTCGTTATCAAATAAAGTATCAAACGAATTCAGAGAGTATGAAAGAGGGGTTACCACACTGCTTGATGCCTATCTCGGGCCGGTGGTAAAAAAATACTTTGAAAAACTGAGGGAAGGAACCGGTGTTGAGCCCTTAGTAATGAAATCCAGCGGTGGTTTACAACCTGCTTCATATGTTAACCCCATAGATACCTTCTACTCCGGACCAGCAGGAGGTGTAGCCGGGGGAAAACATATTTCCGAACTGCTGGGTATCGATAACCTGATAACCTTCGACATGGGTGGGACCAGTGCCGATATGGCCACGATCATAGAAGGCGATATGAGCTGGAAAGACCAGGGAAATATAGGTGGCTTCCCAGTTCAATCCAAGATGGTGGATATTGAAACAATTGGTGCGGGTGGTGGAAGTATCGCATGGGTGGACGACGGTGGTGTACTCAGGGTAGGGCCTAGGAGTGCAGGTGCTCGTCCAGGTCCCGCCTGTTACGGAGGCGGGGGAAGGGAACCGACGATTACAGACGCCCTTCTCTTGGCGGGATATATAGATAAAGACTATTTCCTCGGTGGAGAGATAGAACTCCATACGAAAAAGGCTGAGATCGCGATTGATGGATCATCTAAAAAACTAGGCATACCCATGGAGGAGTTGATAATAGGTATAATTCGGATCGCAAATTCGAAAATGACGCGCTGTATGAAGGAGATAACCGTGGAAAGAGGCTTATCTCCCAGCGAATTCAGCATCCTCGCCTTCGGAGGTGCGGGACCAATTCACGCAGCTTACCTAGCAGAGGATTTGGGTATAGATAGAGTGCTAGTACCTCCGGCTCCAGACGTTTTTTCTGCTCTCGGTATGCTTACGGGAAACTTTGTAACCGAAAGAGCAAGAACGGTTCTCCTTTCCATGAACAGCGAAAGGAAACTACGAAAAGTTATCGAAGAGCTTAGTGTGGGTGAGGAAGGGGAACGTGAAGTTTACCTGGGCTTACGGTACAAAGGACAGAGCCATCATCTGAACTTGCTTTTACAGGAAGATATGGTGGAAAAATTCCATTTAGAGCACGAAAAACTCTACGGCTACGCTGATCACGAGGCGGATATTGAAATAGTAAACGTGAGGTTGGAGCACAGTAAAAAACGGGATTTCATCGGACTACCGGAAACCTTCGATTCAGGTAAACATCCACCATCTAGGATGTGCCTTTTCCCAGATGGTAAACAAAGGTGTAAGGTATTCTACAGAAAATATCTGCAGCTCGGGTATGAAGAAGAAGGTCCTGCGGTGATAGAGGACTCTAATTCAACAATCTTGATACCGCCTAGTTGGGCCTTTAAAGTGATACAAAAAGGAATACTGGAGGTGGTTCGTATATGAACCCGGTACTTTTCGAAGTGCTTCGTCATTCGGTGGAAGGTATTCCCGAACGGATGGGGGCGGCTCTTCAAAGAAGTGCCTTTTCCGCCAACATAAAAGAAAGAAAGGACGAATCCTGTGCTCTTTTCAGTGCTGGCTCTGAGATGGTGGCTCAAGCGGAACACATACCGGTGCATTTAGGTGCCATGCCCAGTGCCTTAGATGCCATCATATCGAACTGCGAATTATCGGTAGGAGACCAAGTGATGATGAACGATCCATACAAAGGTGGAACTCATCTACCGGATATAACCGTGGCTAAACCGGTTTTCTATGATGATGATCTATTGGGATACTTGGTGAACAGAGCGCATCATGCCGATATAGGAGGGCGTACACCGGGATCCATGCCGGGGGACAGCGTTAGGTTGGAAGAAGAGGGGCTGGTGATATCTCCTACTCACATATTGAAAAACGGTGAATTCTGCGAAGATACTTTCGAACTGCTTTCCAGTACCAGGAATCCAAAGGAAAGGAAGGGAGACCTGCGGGCACAGATAGGAGCTAACGAGCTCGGAGCTCGTGAGTTATTGGAGGTGGTGGAAAGATTCGGACTCGATGAGTACCTGGATTTTATCCACTCTTCGTTGAGTTATTCAGAAGAAAGAACAAGGAACACCATCAAAGAAATAAAAGACGGTGCCTACAGGGCTGCATCATTCATGGAGTGGGATGAGGAAGTTAAACTGTGCCTAGAATTGACCGTAAAGGATGATATAATTTACTTCGACTTTGACGGTACCTCCCGGCAGGTTGAAGGTAACATAAACGCACCTCTACCTGTGACTCTTTCAGCGGTATACTATGTAGTTAGGTGTCTCATTCCTGAAGATATACCTATGAACCAAGGAGTATACCAACCGATAAAAGCTTCAGTTCCAGAAGGAAGCCTTCTTAATCCTAATTATCCCGCCGCAGTTTCCGCAGGTAATGTGGAGACTTCTCAACGGGTGGTAGAGTTAATCTTAGATGCTCTGAGGACCGTGTTACCTGAAAAATTACCCGCCCAAAGCCAGGGCACAATGAACAATGTAATAATCGGAAACGATGGATTTGCCTATTACGAGACGATTGGTGGCGGAGCTGGAGCTTCCTCGGCGGGAGATGGAGCCTGCGGAGTCCATGTTCACTTGACCAACACGATGAACACCCCAGTTGAATCCATCGAACACGAGTATCCGCTGAGAGTTAACTGTTACAAACTTAGAAAAAATTCCGGTGGAAACGGTTTGTTCAAAGGAGGAGACGGTATAGTACGGGAAATAGAAGTTCTGGAAGACGCACACCTGTCGATACAGTCTGAACGAAGGAGAGAAGGGCCGAAGGGATTAAAGGGAGGTGGTGATGGGACGGCGGGTAGGAACCTACTGTTTAGAGACTCAAAAGAGACTGAGCTGGGGGGACATGTAAGCATGGATATTAAAAAGGGGTGGCGAGTACGTATAGAAACTCCAGGCGGAGGAGGTTGGGGTTCTGTTAAAATTTTATGTTGACTATTAGAAACATTTAAGAAACACTTCTTTTTTATGAGTTTGCCGCAGGATTTAACATGCGGTAGATGCATAAAATAACGCATCGCTCAAGATCACACAGGAGTGATATAATATGAAAGAGAAAACAGAATTCCTTAAAAGGGAATACGAACAGATGAAGAAGGATGGATTGACATGGACAATAAGGGGACTCGAGGGGCCATCCAAAGCACATGTTATGGTCGATGGTAAAGAGTGCATCATGCTGGCCTCTAATAATTACTTGGACCTAGCCAACCACCCTAAGCTGCGCGAGGCGACCATTGAAGCAGTTAAGAAATATGGTGCAGGCGCCGGTTCAGACTGGTCTATCGCAGGGACTATGGATATACACCAAGAGCTGTGGGAGAAGATAGCCGAGTTTAAAGGTGCTGAAGCCGGGATGACATATCAGACCGGTTTTGCGGTCAACGCCGGTTTGATACCCCAGTTGGTCGGTAAGGAGGACGTATTGATCTCCGACGAACTGAACCACGGTAGCATCATAGACGGTGTGAGACTATCTAAAGCAGATAAGATGATATATTCTCACTCCGACATGGGTGAGCTTGAAAAGTGCTTGAAAGCCGCGAATGAAAAGGACTACAGACGAGCTATCGTGATCACCGACGGTGTATTCAGCATGGACGGTGACATAGCGAAGATGGACGAGATAGTGGAACTTGCGGAAGAGTACGGTGCGATGACCTATGTAGACGACGCCCACGGCGAAGGTGTTCTTGGTGACGGACACGGCATAGCCCATGAATTCAACCTCGGCGAAAGGATCGATTTCGAGATGGGAACTTTCTCCAAAGGCCTAGGTGGTTTCGGAGGTATGCTGGCAGGAAGCGAGTGGCTGATCAAGTACGCATACAATACTTCTAGATCATGGCTTTTGAGTGCAGCCTTCCCACCACATGTTGCGGCAACCAACATCGCCGCTCTTGAACTGATAGATGAGGAGAACCATCGTGTTAAACATCTGTGGGAGCTTACCGAGTACTTCAAAAAGGAGATCGAAAGTCTTGGTTACGACACTGGCATGAGCGAGACACCGATAATACCGGCCATGATAGGTGACAGCAAGAAAGCTCAGGAGTTAGCTAACAGATTGTATGATGAAGGTATCTTTGGCCTTGCAATAGTCTTCCCGATGGTAGCTAAGGGTAAGGCACGTATAAGGAACCAGATGAACGCAGGCATGACCAAGGATGATCTAGACTTTATACTGAACGCCTACGAGAAACTGGGCAACGAACTGGATCTGATCTAAACACCTTTCTTCCCCCCTTTCCTTTTTATATAAAAGAGGTTTTGAAGGATTTTTTATTCGATTTTTTTCATGGGTAAGCCGCAGCACAAAGGCGTTTCCTTCGGCTCTTCTTCAAATTCTATGATCGAATCACATTCACAATCCTCTTCCGGACAGGTACATCTGTACTTGACAGGTTTTCCTGCAGTTTCACATCCGCATGATTTACACATTCATATCACCTTAACATAAAACATGTTTAATCCTATCGGGATTTCTTAGCGATCATACCTATTGAATCGGAATCTTTCTGGTAGGGTGTCCCGGCCAGATCTTGGTAGAAATCTTCCACGATGAAGCCGTGTTTTTTAAGCAGGTTGGTGACCTTTGTCAGAGTGAAAAATCTGTGCCATACACGATACAGTGTTGTTTCACCGAATTCATCTAAAATGATATATTGATCCAGCTTCACCTGTTCCCCGGGATAGTAGTACCGCTGCATCAACTCCACATATCCCTGAGAATTCCAGAACCCACCTGGTGAAG
>JAFDUB010000097.1 GCA_019594025.1 Thermoplasmata archaeon | reverse complement strand
CAGATTGAACCTTGCCGTATGCCCTCCGTACAACGCCGATTTCGACGGGGACGAGATGAACCTGCACGTGCTGCAGAGTGAGGAAGCAATGGCTGAAGCAAAGGTGATCATGAGGGTGCAGGAGAATATATTATCACCTAGGGTCGGTGGACCGATCATAGGGGCAACACAGGATCACCTTTGCTTCAGCCATTGCTTCCTCACTCTGCAGCACGTGCAGGTTCATCTCGTCCCCGTCGAAATCGGCGTTGTACGGAGGGCATACGGCAAGGTTCAATCTGAAGGTCTTTCCAGGCACTATCTTTACTTCGTGTGCCATCATTGACATGCGGTGAAGGGAGGGCTGCCTGTTAAAGAGAACTATGTCTCCGTCCTGCAGGCCACGTTCTACAGTAAATCCAATCTCAATTTTCTCAGCTACGGTTTCGGCGTTCATCTCGGTGACCCGTATTCTTCTCCCATCTGGGCGTATCACGTAGTTAGCGCCTGCTATGTACTTTCCTCTTTCCATCGGTTCGGGGCCTTTTTCTACCATATTTTTTACGTATTCCATATTCTCCGCAGTTACCTTCAGAGGGACCGTCAGTTCCCGTGCAGCACGGATAGGTACACCTACTTGGTTAATTGATAGCCATGGATCCGGTGAAATCACCGAACGTGAAGAGAAGTTCACTCTTTTTCCACTCAAGTTCTGCCTGAATCTTCCTTCTTTACCCTTCAACCGCTGTATAAGCGTTTTCAATGTTCTTCCGCTGCGGTGTCTAGCTGGAGGTATGCCTGAGGTTTGGTTGTCGAAGTAAGTGTTAACGTGATACTGGAGTAGGTCCCAAAGGTCTTCGACGATCAGTTGAGGGGATCCTACATCACGGTTTTCCCTCAAACGCTGATTTATTCTCAATATGTCTACGAGTTTATGAGTGAGGTCGTCCTCGGAGCGGTCTCCAGATTCCAAGGTAATCGATGGTCTTACTGTTACAGGCGGTACAAGTAAAACGGAGAGAATCATCCATTCCGGTCTAACGACGTTTGGGTTTAGTCCAAGAGGTATCAGGTCTCTATCAGGTATCCTTTCTAGCCTGGCCCTCACCTCCTTTGGAGTTAATTTGGTATTATCCTCTCTGAAAGTGGTGGGTTTGTCCAGCATGATCTTTCTTTGTTCTGTATGGCAGTGAGGACACACTTTGTTTTTTCTAGCGCTTTTCGAGATATCTTTTGCCAGTCGTCTCATATCGAGGGAGTCTCCTCCCATAATATCCAGGTGTTCCATTTCATCTATGAAATTGTCCCGTTCTTCATCGGACATCAATATATGCCCACACTCACTGCAGGTTGACCTAAGGAGTTTTTTTATCTCCTTCACATAGCCTACATGGATAACAGGCATGGATAATTCGATATGTCCAAAATGTCCTGAACATTGGTCCACTCTACCCCCACATGTTTTACACCTCAAACCCGGCTCGATAACTCCTAGATGGGTATCCATCAACCCCATCTCTATGGGAAAACCATCGTCATCGTATGTGTCCGGAGTTATTATCTTCGTAGCTGAAAGCTTTCTAATCTCCTTGGGTGACAGGTAAGCAAATCTGATGGCACCTATCCTTTTAGTAATACCTTTCCTCTTCATTTTAAATCCTCCAGTTGAAGTCTCATGGTCACACCGAGTGATCTAAGTTCATCCATAAGCAGCTTGAACGCATAGCTTGTTTGTATTTGATGTACATTGGATCTTTCACCGCAAACCGGGCAGCGCAGTTCCCCATTTGAATCCAGTATGGCAACGTGTCCGCATTCGCCATTACCACAAATATATTCAGTGGTACCATCTGATTGGTCCAGCAGTCTATCTTTGATTACCATCGCAGCCCCATGGCCTATCAGGCAGTCCCTTTCCATCTCACCAAACCTAAGACCGCCCTGTCTCGAACGCCCTTCAGTGGGCTGTCGAGTTAGTATTTGAACGGGTCCTCTAGATCTCATATGTAATTTTCCGGAAACCATATGATGCAATTTTTGGTAGTATATGGCCCCGATGAATATATCCGCTTGCAGCATCTTCCCGCTTCTACCGTCGTAAAGCACCTCAGTCCCATCGTGTTTAAAGCCAGCTTTAAGTAGCGAATCTCTTATCACCTCTTCCCTTTCACCACCGAAGGGTGTACCGTCCACGAAACGTCCCTCCAAGGATGCTACTTTTCCTCCCAACATCTCAAGCACGTGCCCCACGGTCATCCGGGATGGAATTGCGTGAGGATTGAGTATAATATCCGGTACTACCCCCTCCTCGGTAAATGGCAAATCTTCGGGTTCTAATAATTTACCGATAACCCCTTTCTGACCGTGTCTCGAAGCGAATTTGTCACCCAGCTCAGGTATACGCTGGTCTCTAACCTTTACTTTTACCAGGCGGCTGCCGTCCTTGGATTCCGTAAGCATCACCGAATCCACCCATCCCTTCTCTCTAGGTCTGACTATCTTCGACGTTTCACGCCTTTTCTGGGGGGCCATGAAGTCGGTATCCTCTTCCAGGAACCTTGGCGGAGAAGTTTTTCCTACAAGCACGTCGCCTCCGTCTGCCTTAACCTCTGGACTTATCAACCCATCCTCATCCAGATATTTGTAGTACTGATCACTTCTCGCTCCTCTTACATCGGGATCGGGTATCTCAAAATGGTCCTCCTGTCCCCCTGGGTATCTCCTTTCTTCCGTGGTATAAGTTCTGAAGAAGGACGACCTCCCAAGGCCTCTATCTATGGTAGCTCTACTGAATATGATGGCATCCTCCATGTTATATCCATGGTAAGACATTACGGCAACAATATAATTTTGTCCTGCTGGCCTTTCGTTGTAGTTAACCAGTTCCATAGTTTTAGTCTGTAATAAAGATAGATGTGGATAGTGAAGTAGATGCCCCCGTGTATCAGGTCTATTCCTGTAATTCGAGGAAGGAAGTCCTAACGACTGCTTCATCATATTCGCACCCATGGAACATCGGGGAGCGGCATTGTGTGGCGCAAAGGGAATCAATCCTGCGGACGCACCCATGACCAGTAGAGGATCAATTTCGAGGTGAGTGTGTTCTTTTTTAAGTCTCAAAGGCACTTCCAATTTTCCACCGCAGTGATGACATTCCAGAATAGCTACACTATCTTTCTTTCCCAGGTTCACCCAATCTACATCCGTCGTGGAAAGGGGCATATCACAATGCTCACATTCTCCAGGTGTTTCGTAGGGATATACTGCTACATAGAGGTCCTCTTCTTCCTCTGCATCTATCCATTCTAGTATACCGTCAGCGAAGAAATCGCTCACATTTTTCTTACCCTGCCGTAACTCCTTTAAATCTTCATTTTTTAATTGAGTTGTGCCGCCTTTGACTACTATTAGAGGTCTGCGGACCCTTCCGCTATCACAGTTGATGATTACCTCGTCCATCTTCTCATCGTTTCTAACGTTCACCTGGTCAGATATTTTTCCATCTCTACGAGTCTCTCGTAGTTTATTAACGAATTCCACTCCCTCCTCTACCAAGCCTATCAGGTCGCCGTTTAGATACACCTTTATGTTCAGCTCGGTTTTTCCTCCTATCTGCTCAAGACCGATATCGTATAATTTCCACTTCAGTTCGAGTACGTCCGTACCCTTGGAAACGTCTATAATTGGTGTGGAAGTTTTAACCAGACCACAGTTCTGACCTTCAGGTGTTTCGTTTGGACACAATCTACCCCATTGAGTAGGGTGCAGTTCTCTGGCTTCGAAATGAGGTTGACTTCGGGAAAGGGGTGATTTAACCCGTCTAAGATGGCTTATAGCACTCATGTTATTCGTCCTATCAAGAAGCTGAGATATACCTGTCCGTCCACCTACCCAATTTCCAGTAGCCATGGCGTGTTTGAGTTTGTTGCTAAGCAGGTCAGGTCTGATAGACGAGCTTATCCTGATCTCACCCTTCTTACCATAGTTTCTTTCCAGTTGATATTTAAGATCCTTCAGAAGGTTAACTATAGATACCCTGAACAGATCCGCAACAAGGTCTCCAGCCAATTTCAACCTCTTATTTGCATAGTGATCCTTATCGTCGGCCTCCCTCTCGTCGTTGGCCAATTCCAGAATGGCTCTAGCCATTCTCCCTAAGTACAGTGCCTTCTTTTTCCGGTAGTCTTCCGTATCTCCCAGGTGCGGTAACAATGACCTATCGAGGATGGATTCTATCTTCCTTATACGATACTCTTCCGCTTGACCTGTAGCAAATTTCCGCTCTAGATAACTCATGGCGTCCTCTTGTGTATACACACCATCCGTAGTGTAGTTATCTTCATCCTGGGCCATCTCTATATTAGCGAATACGTAGCTGGCCATGTTTGGTTTGGTCACTAGGGTATCGTATATATCTCCATCTTCTTCCATGCCTAGTGCCTTCATTAGTATTATCAGTGGTATATCCCCTCTCGCCGAAGGTACCGATACTGTTATCATACCGTCCTTCTTCTTTTCCATAACCGTTAGAGCACGATACCCGTGTCTCTTTGAGAATATCTTTACTACCTCTATCCTTCGTCCGTACTTTTTATTCAATTCACATATCAACCGATTAGATGCCATATCTTCAACGGCCATAAGGTTCCTTTCAGTACCCCCGACGATAAAGTACCCCATAGGATCCTTTGGGTCCTCCCCCAATTTGACCAGTTTTTCTTCGTAAGAAAGCTCCTTAAACTCCTTGCTTTCTCGATCCATATCAAGTACCTCTTCTATGGTATCATCAATGTTATCTGGGTGGAGATTGCACATTTTCGATCCTATCATTATAGGTATTTTTCCGATGGTTATCCATTCGGGCTCCTCCTCTATACCGTCCTGTATTATGCTGACTTTCAATTGAATTTTGGATTCGTAGTATACATCTCTCAAGCGAGCTTCCATGGGCGTGAGCCGATGCTGGGACCCACTAGCTTCTTTAACCACAGGTTTATTCAGCCTGATGGTAGATTCCGAATTAGGGTCTACTCTTCCATCCTCCATACGGTCTCTACCGAATTTTATCATGATGTCCTTTCCTTCCACCTTTTCAGGATCCAGCAATATCTTTCCTAAACCGTCTTCACCATATCCAATGCTTATACTGTCGATAATTTTCTGCATTTGATTGTTACGGTTATCCGGTGTAGCTATAAATTCATTATAGCCGTTTATATGGTGGCTTACAACGCTTATTTCCTCGAAAAAAGCATCAACTAATTCTTTCATATTTTAACACCTTGGTTGGATTACCTCTCCACCACAAGACGGTAGGCATATGCCTCACCTGCGGTGCTACTTTTTCGGACTACTTTGATTATCCGTCCCTCTTCGATTTTACCATGAACTCCTTCGAGCTGTTGAAGAACAGGGTCGGATCTAAGTATCTTAGGCAGCTTATCCTTAGGCACCTTCAGATCCTTGAGTACCTCTTCCTCTTCTTCTTTTGAAACCAGCCTATGTTCAGGTACAAAGGCGTGCTTCATAACGTTTATTTTCCCCATTTTTTGCCCCCGTATATTTTTTTTAGATGCATGTTTGAAACTCTCCATATTACGGTTCCTTACGTAATGCTGGGCCATCTTTAGTTCAGGTGGGCCTGTGGGGATTTTCGTGAATCGCTTTGGACAACTCATTTCGAACCCCAGACCACCTGGTTAAAAGCCAGATGCTCTACCTGGCTAAGCTACAGGCCCCATCGGTAAGTGAGTATTTAAGGCTCTAAAAGGCGCTTTTATTTAAACTTATCCCATACCCTCACTCTGAAGGGCCGCATTTATGTCCCCCGAAAGGATTATTACACTCGACCGACCGTAGGGAGGTCATATACCCACAGCCTTGGCTGTGGGATTCGGCTACTCAACTGAAAAGGTCAAAATTTTTGTGCGCTCCAAAGATTATTAGTATGACTAGTCAAATAACGTAGATTTCACACCT
>JAFDUB010000081.1 GCA_019594025.1 Thermoplasmata archaeon | reverse complement strand
TCTCTTCAGCTGTAGTGTAATCCCTTTCTTTCAAAGCCTCTTTAGATGCCGCTATCATCTCCTTCGCTTCCGGCAACTCTAGGTTTATATCCTTTAAATTCCGGTATACACGTTCCGCCTCCGCAATCCGCATCTCAATCCTTTCGTTCTCCTCCACGAGTTCTCTAACTTTCTGCCTCCCTTCTTTTGCCCAATCCAAAGCCTCTCTATGGTCTCCTTCCTTCAACGAGTTTCTGGCTTTGTTTAGGATATTCATGGGTTCTGATATGTCTATCCCTATCTCCTTACCCTTGATAAAGTGTTCTCTGGATTCTGCGATAGTTTTCAGCACCTTTTGGAACTTCAAATCGTCTATCTTTTCGAGCATCTCTTCCGTTTTACTATAGGCCCCGCTGTACTTTCCTTCTCTTTTAAGCTCATTTATATCTTCCCGCATCTCTTCTGCAACATGTACGTCACATTCCAGCTCCCTGGCATTCTCCAACTCCTTGTCTATATCGCTATCCATCTTCTCGATGAGAACCTTCATAGCGCCGTTCAGTTCACTTTTCGCCTCTTCTATAAACTGTACCGCACTTTCAAAATGTCCGTCATCTATCCTTGTTCTAGCCTTACTTACCAGTTCTTCAATATCTACCGTACTTTCTCCACTATCTCTCACCAATTTTTCTTGTTTTTTAACATTTTTTATCTCTTCTTCAACCACTTCTTTTAAGTCCTTATGTAATATATCCTTACACTCGTTTACCAGGGATACAGCGGTGGGGAAGTCATCTTCTTCCATAGCCTTTCGAGCCTGTTGAACCTTTGATTCTATTTCCTCCGCGTCCTCTCCCTTATCTTCCAGTGATATCACCATGGAATCCAAGGTGCCGATTTCATCAGTTAATTTTTCCTGTATCTCCAGCGATGCCAAGTCAAGAGACTCTCTTGCACATTCTAGGGCCTCTTTGAATTGGTCTTCCTCCATGTATTCCTTTGCCCGCTGGAGTCTTTGAAGGGAGTCTTCATATCTTCCCTCTTCAGCGATCAACTCGTGAAGCGCTTCAGTCCCCTTCATGAGTTCTTCTATTCTCTCGCTGTTTGCTTCACGGAGTATTTTCAATCCCTTTTCTATGGTTTCGTTGCTTTTTTCCAGTTCCTTTTTCTCGAATAACTCCCGTGCCTCGTCTATTAGTTCTTCAGCCTTGGAAACGTCCGCACCCAATTCCTTCGACTGATCGAGAAGTTCCTCACCCTTCTCTAAATTATCCATTGCCTCTCTCTTTTCCTCTGCCGTCTTTTTTGCAATCTTTTCCATCTCTTTGGCGAGTTGTCTCGCCTTGAGGTATTTACCCGACAATTTTTACATCTCCACGTTAAACGAGTTTATTTGCTTAGATGGGCATCACGTTTACCCCAAATAAACTCTTCGAATCGGCTTTAGCGCATTATGAATAATAGATTTATAGTTTACGGGGGTTTCTTTTCGTAAACCTTTTATGTACAACCCCTATTCGATAGCATTTATGAGTAAGGTGGTTTCGATCCTAAGAGAGGAGACCGGAGAGAAGGTTCGTGTATCGGTTTCTCCCTCGGATAAAGTTGGTAAGACCCTTGAAGACGTGTGTTCTTATTGGGGTTTAAAAGGTAACCAGATTTTTGAACTAAAGGATGAAGAGCTTTCTCCCCGAATGTCCTGGTCGAACATATCGTTGGATAATGAAGACATGCTAATACTCCGACCTTCCAGTTGCTCCCGCTCGTTACCCGAGGGAGTTTGGAGACAAAGGATATCCAACGAGGTGGAGATGTTGAGGGAAAAGAATCACGCAGTTTCTGTAGAATCTTCGGACAACCGGTTTCACCTGGATATTAAATTAAATGATGTCCCGGGACCGGTACTAATCGGCGATATGGTAGCCACTTCTTTCGAACACAATTTCTCAATATCGTTATCTCGTGTGTATCCCTACGCACCTCCTATCGTAGAATGGAAATCTCCAATATATCATCCTAATATCGCTCCACCGGAAAGAGGGGGAAACCTCTCGTGCAGTTACCTACACAGATGGAGTTTTTCCCATGGAATTTGCTTTCTCGTAGAACGTATAATTTTACTGCTGAATAAGCCCCAGATGGACTACGTTCTAGATCACCGCGAATGTGTTGAGGCCTCTCAACGTATGAAGATGGTTAAAAAGGGGAAAATTTGATTATATCGTATGGTAATTTACACTTATGCCTTCAATCATGCCTACAAGCGTAGAACTCAAAGTTGAGAAGAGCGTAATCAAGTTCGGAGGTTCTGCCAGGGTAAATACTACGGTGATAAATGAATTGGGCATAAAGGACGGTGAACTGGCGGTGATACGTTCTGATAACCAAGACATACTGGTTAATCTTTTTTCGGATTCCCTTATCGAGGAGGATTGCATTAAGCTCAGGGAAGCGGATATGAACAATCTGTCAATCACCTCGGGAGCGATGGTTGAAGTAATGGCACACCAAAGTCTTTTGAAGAAGGGGCTGACGGATAAATTCTTATAGTGTTTTTTATATGGCCACTGTATACGAGTGAATGCTCATGAAAGTAATAATCATCGGTGCCGGGGAAGTTGGATACGAACTAGCTGAATCCATTAGACGTAAAGGGCATGATGTGATCATAGTGGATAAAAACGAAAGGGCTTGCAAACGGGCTAGAACTCTTGACGTAAAAGTGATCAAAGGAAACGGCGCCAGACCAGAGCTTTTAAACTCTTTAGATATCGAGGACGGCAACTACCTTTTTGCAGTCACAGACGATAACGAGGCCAATTTGGTGTCATGTGCTGTTGCCAAGGCGGCTGGGTGTAAGACCATCGCACGTATAAACGGTTTAGAATATATTTCCAAACCTATTTCACGCAGGTTCTCAAAAATCGGTGTTGATTACGTAGTGTCCCCCGAGTTATTGATAGCTAAAAAGATATCTAATATAATCGTAATGCCCTCGGCCATAGATACAAACCTGTTCATGGGGGGAAAGATCAACGTAGTTGAGTTCAAGGTTCTAGATAACTCCAATGTTGAAGGTAAACCGTTGAAAAGAATCAGGTTTCCCCCAAGGGTGAATCTAGGTGCTATCTTACGGGGAAACGACGTTCTAGTTCCTCATGGGGACACGGTGCTTAAAGAAGGGGATACCCTCATAGTTATGAGCCGAGGCAAGAAGGCTGGAAAACAGATGCTCAAGCTCATGGGCACTCACCGGAGTGACGTGCACGATGTCATGATAATCGGTGCAACTGATATAGGTATCAACGTAGCAATGATCCTGGAAAAAAGAGGAATCAAGGTAAAACTGATAGATACCTCCCCATCTCGAGCGAGACGTGCGGCGGAGTTGTTGAAGAAGGTAGAGGTAGTCGAGGGGGATGCTAGGGAAAAATCCGTGCTAATCGAAGAGGGAATTCTTCGGGCTGATGCCTTCGCCGCCACTACATCATCCGAGGAATTTAACGTTCTAGTATCTCTTTTGGCAAAGATATATGGTGTGGAGAAAACAATCGCTGTTGTGAGAGAACTGGGTCTTAAGTCCCTCATAGAGACCGTCGGCATAGACATGGCTGCTTCGCCGCAGCTGGTGACATCTCGTGCCATGCTTAGGATCGCCCGTGAGTTGAACCCATTGAAGGCTATCTCATTCCACGGCGGTGATCTGTACATACTTGAAACGCACATTTCAGAGGATTCTCCCGTGGTCGGTAAAAAACTAGAGGATCTTTCCATATCCGATAGGTGTATAATCGGAGCCATCATACGAAACGGTCGTACAATAATTCCAAAAGGTGGTACGGACATCAGGGCGGGCGACGAGATGATGGTATTCGTTACCAAGGATGACATCAACAACGTGGAGGGCATTTTTTAGATGCGGTGGAAGGTGGTTTTTGGTAACATAGGATCGATACTGACCATCTTCGGCTTCGCTTTTTATGTTCCGGTGATTCCTGCCCTTTTTTACTTTGAACAACCTCTCTCATTTGGATTCTTACCACTTAACGCCTTGATCTTTATGTTCATGGCGAACTTGACCATCACGCTCGGTTACCCTTTGGAGGCATTCGGTGACGCTGAGAATTTTCATCACAATGAGGCCATAGTGATCGTCAGCAGTTCATGGCTGGTGTTGGCACTTATATCTTCCATACCCTTTTTGCTTACAGGTGTGTTGACTTGTCCCCTTGATGCATTCTTCGAAGGGATGTCCGGTCTAACAACCACCGGGTCAACGGTTCTTCCATTTCCGCTGGAACAGCATCCTAAAAGTATAATGCTTTGGAGAGGGTTTCTGCAATGGATGGGAGGTATGGGAGTAATCGTTCTGTCCGTAGCGGTTTTAAGTAAACTCAGTAAAGGAGGTCTAACTCTTCTTGAAGCTGAGGCGCCGGGACACTCGATAACACGTTTAAAGCCAAAAATAATGGAAACCGCAAAGATACTGTGGTATATTTATGCCCTTTTTACATTATGCCAAACTATATTGTTACTGAGCACAGGTTTATCTTTATACGATTCAATTTATCATTCCTTCACTACCATGTCAACAGGTGGTTTCTCACCTTATACCGATAGTGTAGGTTATCTTGGTTCTCCAGTACAGTGGATAATTATAGGATTTATGCTTTTAGGAGGTATCAATTTTTCACTTCACTATCAAGCCTTTACAGGAAATTTCAAGAAAGTATTGATCAATACCGAGTTTCAGACTTTTATTGGTATATCCGTCTTAGCCTCGATATCGATGGTATACTTACTAATGGGGACGGGGATGGTAATCGGAGAATCGCTAAGAGAGGGTGTCTTCCAAGCTGTAGCTATGAGCACAGGAACGGGCTATGCAGTTGCCAACTACGATAATTGGCCCGAACTCGCACGTATGATTTTGTTATTCTTGATGTTCATCGGCGCATCAGCAGGTTCCACTGGAGGAGGTATGAAAGTACTCCGTATTCTACTGGTTTTCAAAATGGTCATCAGAAGTTTCAAACAGTTCATCTCCCCTCGTAGGGTGATTGTTGTACGGCTCGGTGATAGGGTCATAGACGAAGATACTCTTCGTAACATCTCCATGTTTTTTCTAGCATACATGATATTATTTGCCGTTTCTTCCCTTCTACTGGTAGCTATCGGTTTGGATCTAGTAACGGGCATATCCGGTGCTGTTTCCGCTTTGAGTAACGTTGGACCCGCTCTAGGGGGATTAGGGCCTAACTTTAACGCTAGGGCGGTCCCTCCTATCGGTCGATTTTTACTTTCAATACTCATGTGGATAGGTAGGCTGGAGATATTCACAGCGGTTGTATTGTTTAGTCCTGAATTGTACAAAAGAAAAAGGCTTGGTAACCTATTGAGACTCAAAAAATAAAACTTAAATTTAATATAGTCTTTACACTTAAAGGTGATATATGCAAACTTTAGAACCATATCTTTCATCAAATCGATCCATCAATGAGTGGAAAGGGGTGTGATCTTAAATGCGATGGAAGCTAGTTTTCGGAAACCTTGGTTCGATCCTAAAGTTTTTTGGATTTGCTTTCTATGTGCCGGTAATTCCCGCCCTATATTATTACGAAGCTCCTCTTGCTTTTGATTTTCTACCTATGAACGCGCTGATTTTTTTGGTGTTAGCAAATTTTACAATTATGATTGGTTTTATTTTTGAACTATTTGGTGATACGGGTGACTTTGATGATGACGAAGCAGTCGTGATCGTAAGTAGTTCGTGGCTAATTCTGGCCCTTTTATCTTCCATACCCTTTTTGCTTTCCGGCATGCTTTCCAGCCCTATAGACGGGTTCTTCGAGGCCATGTCCGGCATGACAACTACTGGAGCCACAGTTCTCCCCTCCCCTCTAGAGCAGCATCCAAAAAGTGTGATGTTCTGGAGAGGGTTTCTGCAATGGATGGGAGGTATGGGAGTGATCGTTCTATCCGTGGCGATTTTGAGCAAGCTTACACGGGGCGGACTCACTTTACTTGAATCCGAGGCTCCGGGCCCGTCCATCACCCGGCTCAAACCCAAGATCATGGAGACCGCAAAGATACTGTGGTATATCTATGCCCTATTAACCCTTTGTCAAACCATATTATTACTTTCAGCAGGGTTATCACTCTACGATTCTGTTTATCACTCTTTCACCACAATGTCCACCGGAGGTTTTTCACCGTATACTGATAGCATTGCATACTTTGGCTCACCGGTCCAGTGGATAATAATCGGATTTATGCTGATGGGTGGTATCAACTTTTCACTTCACTATCAGGCTTTCAAAGGGGACTTTAAGAAAGCATTCTCTAACAGAGAACTGCAGACTTATCTCGTCGTTTTATTCGGTGCCTCGGTGGTTATCAGTTATCTATTGATCGGAACCGGGATGCTTACAGGGGAATCCATACGTCACGGTGTATTCCAAGTGGTTTCTCTCAGCACAAGCACGGGATATGCAACTGCGAACTACGATCAGTGGCCCAACTTGGCTCGCATGCTCCTACTTCTTCTGATGTTCGTCGGTGCCTCCGCAGGCTCTACCGGTGGAGGTATCAAAGTGGTTCGCATAATGCTGGTTTTTAAAAATGTCGCAAGAAGTTTCAAACAGTTCATCAATCCCAGAAGAGTGTTGGTGGTACGTTTGGGCGGTAGGGTTATCGATGAAAACATCCTCACCAGCATTTCCATGTTCTTCATGGCTTATCTGCTCATATTCGCAATAGGTGCTCTGATACTGGTGGGTTTAGGCCTAGATCTTATGACAAGTATCTCGGGCTCAGTTTCTGCCATGAGCAACGTGGGACCCGCGCTAGCAGGACTCGGCCCGAGTTTCAACGCTAGGGTTGTACCTCCGGCCGGTCGTTTACTTCTCTCAATACTAATGTGGATCGGTAGGCTGGAGATATTCACAGCGGTTGTGTTGTTCAACCCCGGGCTGTACAAAAGAAAACGGTTCGGCTCTATATTGAAGTTCATACGCTGAAACTTTAACTTATTCTTTCCCCTCTACATATATGCTTGCTTTGTTTTCGGCATCACTTCCTTTCGTCCAAAAAATGCCTGTTCACATCTTTGCACGTGTGAACCTGCAGTTGCTTACCTTGATGTGTGGTATGAACGTAGGGGTATTTACCTCCCACCACTCTACCTGCTCTAGCTTTTTCCCCACTCCCTCTACTTTCTTCGCCATCTCCAACAGGTTTCCTTTCAATCTCAGGTTTTTCACCGGTCCTTTGATCTCGCCGTTTTGAATCAAAAACGCCGTATCCCTGGGAACTGTAGAGAAGGTACCTTCACTCATACTGGTAAACCTTGTGTACCAGTTCGATGTAAGGTAGATCGTCGGTCTGGTCGAGGA